>NZ_JBHXBG010000225.1:0-8000 GCF_042726755.1 Promicromonospora sp. NPDC060271
CCGGGCGCGCCGGGCCCGGGCGCGGCACCAGAGGTGCCGCGCCCGCCCCGGTCAGCGGCGCTGGAGCCGTGCCACGTCCCGCACGGCGCCGCGGTCGGCCGACGTCGCGAGGGCCGCATAGGCCTGCAGCGCCGGCGACACGTACCGGTCGCGGTCCACGGGCTGCCACGGCCGCTCCGAGGACTCCATCTTGGCGCGGCGCTCGGCGAGTACATCGGAGGGGACGTTGAGGCGGATCATGCGGGTGTCGACGTCGATTTCGATCTCGTCGCCGTCCTCGACCAGGCCGATGGTGCCGCCCGCGGCCGCCTCCGGTGAGACGTGCCCCACGGAGATGCCGCTGGAGCCGCCCGAGAACCGGCCGTCGGTGATCAGCGCGACGACCTTCCCCAGGCCGCGACCCTTGATGTAGGAGGTCGGGTAGAGCATCTCCTGCATGCCCGGCCCGCCGGCGGGGCCCTCGTAGCGCACGACCACGACGTGTCCCGGCTCGACCTGCTTGGTCAGGATCTTCTCGACCGCCTCGTCCTGCGACTCGCAGACCAGCGCCTTGCCCACGAAGTGGAAGACGTCCGGGTCGACGCCCGCCGTCTTGAACACGGCGCCGTCCTCCGCGAGGTTGCCGCGCAGCACGGCGAGGCCGCCCTCGACCGTGTACGCGTGCTCGACGTCGCGGATGCAGCCGCCCGCGCCGTCGGTGTCCAGCGTCTCCCACTGGTTGTTCGTCGAGAACGCCTTGGTGGTGCGCACCCCGCCCGGGGCCGCGTGGAACAGGCCGAGCGCCCGCTCGGTGGCCTTGCCGCCGCGGATGTCCCAGTCGTCGAGCCACGCGCGCAGCGTGGGCGTGTGCACAGAGGTGACGTCGTGGTCCAGCAGACCGCCCCGGTCGAGCTCGCCCAGGAGCGCGGGGATGCCGCCCGCCCGGTGGACGTCCTCCATGTGGTAGTCCGGGTGGTTCGGCGCCACCTTGGACAGGCACGGCACCCTGCGGCTGATGTCCTCGATGTCGGAGAGCGTGAAGTCGACCTCCGCCTCCTGGGCCGCCGCGAGGATGTGCAGCACCGTGTTGGTGGAGCCGCCCATGGCGACGTCGAGCGCCATCGCGTTGGCGAACGCCGCCTTGGTGGCGATCCCGCGGGGTGCGGCGGTGTCGTCATCGTCCTCGTAGTAGCGGCGCGCCAGGTCCACGATGGTGCGGCCGGCCTCGAGGAACAGCTCCTTGCGGGCGGCGTGGGTCGCGAGCGTCGAGCCGTTGCCGGGCAGCGACAGGCCGAGGGCCTCGGTGAGGCAGTTCATCGAGTTCGCGGTGAACATGCCCGAGCACGAGCCGCATGTGGGGCACGCGTTCTCCTCGACCAGGCCGAGCGCCGCGTCGTCCACGTTCTCGTCGGCCGAGTAGTTGATCGCGTTGATCAGGTTCAGCGGCGTCTTGGCGACGCCGTTCGCCACGACGGCCTTGCCTGCCTCCATGGGGCCACCCGACACGAAGATGACCGGGATGTTGAGCCGCAGCGCCGCGTTGAGCATGCCCGGCGTGATCTTGTCGCAGTTCGAGATGCACACGAGAGCGTCGGCGGTGTGCGCCTGCACCATGTACTCCACGGAGTCCGCGATCAGGTCGCGGCTGGGCAGGGAGTAGAGCATCCCCGCGTGGCCCATCGCGATGCCGTCGTCGACGGCGATGGTGTTGAACTCCTTGGCGACGCCCCCGGCCTCGCGAATGGCGGACGCCACGAGGTCGCCCATGTCCTTGAGGTGTACGTGCCCCGGCACGAACTGCGTGTACGAGTTCGCGATCGCGATGATCGGCTTCCCGAAGTCCTCGGAACCCATGCCCGTGGCGCGCCACAAGGCGCGGGCTCCGGCCATGTTGCGGCCGTGGGTGGACGTCCGGGAGCGCAGGGGACGACTCATGACTGTTCAGCTCCTTCGATGCTGGGTGGCCACGCACCATACGGGGGTGGGCGGCTCTTGCACGCTACCTCCGGACCGCGGCGTCGGACACCGGCGTCCACAGGGTGACCCGGGCACCGGAAGAAGCCACAGCGGCACCCTTGACCCGGCCGCGCGGCGTGTGCGAACTTGTCTACCGGCGGCACCGATCTCGAGACATCTCGGTCCCCGCCTGCAAGGACGCCGGTCACCTGGACGCCGCTGTTCGGGACCCGTGAGCGTCACGCGTGTATCCGTTCACTGCTACGTACGACGAGGTGCGACATGGCGAAAACGTTTACGATCCAGAAATCGTTTACCAACCGATCGGGACCGCCGCTCCGTGGCCGTCTCCTGCGCGCGCTGACGGGGATAGGCGCCACGCTGGCGCTGCTCACGGCCGGCATGGTGGCCACCTCCGTCCCCGCCGCGGCGGTCGACCGCAACGAGACCGGCACCCACGGCGGGTACTTCTACTCGTTCTGGACGGACGCCCCGGGAACCGTCTCGATGAACCTCGGTTCGGGCGGCAACTACTCCACCCAGTGGAGCAACACCGGCAACTTCGTCGCCGGCAAGGGCTGGGCCACCGGCGCCCGACGCAACGTGACGTACTCCGGCACGTTCAACCCGTCCGGGAACGCCTACCTGACGCTCTACGGGTGGACCAGGAGCCCGCTCGTCGAGTACTACGTGGTCGACAACTGGGGCACCTACCGGCCGACCGGGGAGTACAAGGGCACCGTCACCACCGACGGCGGCACGTACGACATCTACCGGACGATGCGCTACAACGCGCCGTCCATCGAGGGCAACAGCTCGACGTTCCCGCAGTACTGGAGCGTCCGCCAGCAGAAGCGCACCGGCGGCACCATCTCCGCCGGCGCCCACTTCGACGCCTGGGCCGCACGCGGCATGAACCTGGGCAACCACGACTACCAGATCCTGGCCACGGAGGGGTACCAGAGCAGCGGCAGCTCCAACATCACGATCGGCTCCGGCGGCGGGGGCGGCGGAGGCACGTCCTGCACCGTCAACGTGACCCGGGGCCAGGAGTGGGGCGACCGGTTCAACGTGAACCTCTCGGTCAGCGGCACGAACAGCTGGACCACCCGGATCAGCCTCTCGGGCGGCCAGTCCCTGCAGAGCAGCTGGAACGCCAACGTGACCGGGAGCACCGGCACGCTGACGGCGACGCCGAACGGGTCAGGCAACAACTTCGGGATCACCGTCTACAAGAACGGCAACAACACGACACCGACGGCCACGTGCTCATGACGCACTGGCCCCACTGACCGGGGCGGGATGCGTCAGCGGCGGCGCATCCCGTCCCTCCACGACCCGAACGATCGGGTCGAGCGATCGGGCTTCACCCCTTACCTGAAGGTCGTCGGGTGCCGTACGGTCGTACCAGGGACCCGCAATGACGCGGATTCCGGCGTGCACGCGACGGGGGTACTCGAATGCGGGTAACAGAGGCTTTGCGGCGCAAGGGCGGCTCGGTCGTCACCATCTCGCGCGACCGGAGCGTGCGCGACCTGCTCGCCCTCCTCGCCCAGCACGGCATCGGCGCGGTAGTCGTGTCCGACGACGGCGTCAGCGTCGACGGGATCGTGAGCGAGCGCGACGTCGTCCGCCGTCTGCACTCGGACGGCGACGGCATCCTGGACGGCCCGGTGGACGCGATCATGACCGCAGTGGTACACACCTGCGGGCCCGAGGCGACGCTCGACGAGCTGATGCCCTTGATGACGGAGCACCGGGTCCGGCACGTCCCCGTGCTCGTCGAGACCCGGCTGACCGGGATCGTGAGCATCGGCGACGTCGTCAAGCACCGGATCGCCGAGGTGCAGGCCGAGCGCGACCAGCTCACGGCCTACATCGCGGGCGGGCCGTAGGCCGCCAGGACTCCACGACCGAACGGTCCCGTGGCCCGGGTCAGTCCTGCAGCGCCCGGTACTCGTCCTCGAGGATGCTCATGACCACCGCGTCCGCCCAGCTGTCGCCGTCGCGGTAGATGTCCCGGAGGCGACCCTCCTCGCGGAAGCCGAGCGACTCGTACAGCGCCTGCGCGCGCGGGTTGATGCTGAGCACGTCCAGGCTCACCCGGTGCAGGCCGAGCCCCGGTTCGCCGTCGACACCGTCGAAGGCGAACCGGAGCACCTCCTGGATGGCCTCCCGGCCGTACCCGCGGCCCCGGTAGTTCGGGAGAAGCTGGAGCCGGAGGTTCGCCGAGCGGACGTCCTCGTCGAGGTCGTTGAGCACGATCTCGCCGATCATGTCGTCGCTGACCGGCTTGCCGTCCCGCATGGCGGCCGGGCAGATCGCCCAGTCGTAGCGGCCCGGCCGGTCGCTGACCGTGCTCGCCCACTCGTTGATCTGCTCGCGCGTGAACGTGGCCGTGGTCCCCGTCAGCCGGGTACCCTCCGGATCCTGCACCGCCTCCCACAGGCGTTCCGCGTCGCGACCCTCGATGGGGCGCAGACGCATCATCTCGCCGCGCAGGAGCGGTCCGCGGGTCACCTGCCTGCCCTCGAACCCAGACTCACGAGCCGATCCGATCCAGCACCAGCTCGCGGACCCGCTTCGCGTCCGCCTGACCCTTCGTCGCCTTCATGACCGCGCCGATGATCGCGCCGATCGGTCCCTGGTTACCACCACGGACCTTCTCCACGATGTCGGGCTGGGCCGCGAGGGCGTCGTCGATCGCGGCGAGCAGCGGGCCGTCGTCGGACACGATCTCCAGGCCGCGGGACACGACGACCGCCTCCGGGTCGCCCTCGCCGGCGAGCACGCCGTCGAGCACCTGGCGGGCGAGCTTGTCGTTGAGCCGGCCCGACTCCACGAGCCCCTGCAGCTGCGCGACCTGCGCCGGGGTCACCGTCAGGTCCTCGAGCGTGACCTCGTCCTGGTTCGCCCGCCGGGCCAGCTCGCCCATCCACCACTTGCGTGCGCCGGCGGCGCTGGTGCCAGCGGCGACGGTGGCCTCGATGAGGTCCATGGCGCCCGCGTTGACGACGTCGCGCATCTCGGCGTCGGCGTAGCCCCACTCCGTCTGGAGCCGACGGCGGCGTGCCACCGGCATCTCCGGGAGCGCCGCCCGGATCTCCTCGACCCACTCGCGGCTCGGTGCCACGGGAACCAGGTCGGGCTCGGGGAAGTACCGGTAGTCCTCGGCGTCCGACTTCACGCGGCCCGACGACGTGGTGCCGTCCTCCTCGTGGAAGTGCCGCGTCTCCTGGATCACCGGCAGACCCGCGTCGAGCACGCCCGCCTGACGGGACACCTCGTAACGCACGGCGCGCTCGATCGAGCGGAAGGAGTTCACGTTCTTCGTCTCGGTCCGGGTCCCCAGGGGCGACTCCGGCGTCGGGCGAAGCGACAGGTTCACGTCCGCGCGGACGTTGCCGCGCTCCATCCGGGCCTCGGAGACGTCGAGCGTGCGGAAGATGTCGCGCAGCGTCTGCACGTAGGCGCGCGCCACCTCGGGTGCGCGCTCGCCCGCACCCTCGATGGGCCGCGTGACGATCTCCACGAGCGGGATGCCCGCACGGTTGTAGTCGACGAGCGAGTACTCGGCGCCGTGGATGCGGCCGGTCGAACCACCCACGTGGGTGTTCTTGCCGGCGTCCTCCTCCATGTGCGCGCGCTCGATCTCGACGCGGAACACCGCGCCGTCCTCCAGCTCGACGTCGATCCAGCCGTCGAAGGCGATCGGCTCGTCGTACTGCGACGTCTGGAAGTTCTTCGGCACGTCCGGGTAGAAGTAGTTCTTCCGGGCGAACCGGCAGCTCTCGGCGATGGTGCAGTTCAGCGCGAGGCCGATCCGGATCGCGTACTCGACCGCCTTGCCGTTGACCACCGGCAGCGCGCCCGGCAGCCCGAGGCTCACCGGCGTCACCTGGGTGTTCGGCTCGCCGCCGTAGGCGACCTCGGCCGCGCAGAACATCTTGGTGAGCGTGCCGAGCTCCACGTGCACCTCGATGCCCAGCACCGGGTCGTAGCGGCGGACGGCGTCCTCGTAGGCGACCAGGCCGGTCGTGGTTGCGGCGGTCATCGGGCGAGCTCCGTGGTCTTGAGTTCGGGTGCCTTGGCAAGGAGAGGTCCGCCCCAGCGCGACTCGAGGGCCGCCTCGAGAGCCGCACCCACGCGGTACAGCCGGTCGTCAGCCTTCGCCGGCGCCAGGATCTGGAACCCGACGGGCAGGCCGTCGTCGGACAGGCCGTTCGGCAGGGACATGCCGGGGACGCCGGCGAGGTTGGCCGGGATCGTCGCGATGTCGTTGAGGTACATCGCGAGCGGGTCGTCGAGCTTCTCGCCGAACTTGAACGCCGTGGTCGGCGCCGTGGGCGAGACCAGGACGTCGGCCTGCTCGAACGCCGCGGCGAAGTCGCGCTGGATCAGCGTGCGGACCTTCTGCGCGCTGCCGTAGTAGGCGTCGTAGTAGCCGGCCGACAGGGCGTACGTGCCGAGGATGATGCGGCGCTTGACCTCGTCGCCGAAGCCGGCCCCGCGCGTGGCGCCCATGACGCGCTCCGCGGTGACCGGGCCCTCGGTCGGCTCGACGCGCAGGCCGAACCGCATGCCGTCGAACTTCGCGAGGTTGCTCGAGGCCTCGGCGGGCATGATCAGGTAGTAGGCGTCCAGCGCGTAGGCGAAGCTGGGGCAGGAGACCTCGACGATCTCGGCGCCCAGCGCACGCAGCTCGTCGAGCGACTCGTCGAAGCGCGCGGACACGCCGGCCTGGTAGCCCTCGCCCGAGAGCTCCTTGACGACGCCGACGCGCAGACCCTTCAGGTCGCCCTTGGCACCCTGCTGGGCGGCAGCGACGACGCCCGGAACGGGCTCGTTGATCGACGTCGAGTCGTGCGGGTCGTGACCGCCGATCAGCTCGTGCAGCAGCGCGGCGTCGAGCACGGTACGGGTGACGGGGCCCGCCTGGTCCAGCGAGGACGCCATGGCGATCAGGCCGTAGCGCGAGACGCCACCGTAGGTCGGCTTCACGCCGACGGTGCCGGTGACCGCGCCGGGCTGGCGGATGGAGCCGCCGGTGTCGGTGCCGATGGCCAGCGGCGCCTCGAAGCCCGCGACAGCCGCGGCGGAGCCACCGCCGGACCCGCCGGGGATGCGGTCCAGGTCCCAGGGGTTCTTGGTGTTGCCGTACGCCGAGTGCTCGGTCGAGGAGCCCATGGCGAACTCGTCCATGTTGGTCTTGCCGAGGATCGGCAGGCCCGCGGCCTTGATGCGCTCGACGAGGGTCGCGTCGTACGGCGGGATCCAGCCCTTGAGGATCTTCGAGCCGGCGGTCGTGGGCAGGCCCTTGGTCACCACGACGTCCTTGACGGCGATCGGCACGCCGGCGAGCGGGTGCAGCTCCGCGCCGGCGGCACGCTTCGTGTCGATCTCCGCGGCGGTGGCCAGCGCCTCCTCGGAGGACACGTGCAGGAACGCGTGCAGGTCCCCGTCGACGGCGGCGATCCGGTCCAGGTGTGCCTGCGTCGCCTCGACGCTGGTGACGTCCTTGTTCCGCAGCGCGGACGCGAGGTCAGAGGCGCTGAGCCGGGTGATGTCCTGTGTCATGTCGTTGGTTCCCATCACTCTTCGCCGAGGATCTGCGGGACGGCGAACCGTCCGTTCTCCTGCTGCGGGGCGCCGGCCAGTACGTCCTGTATCGGCAGGGCGGGCTCCGGTACGTCGTCTCGGAACACGTTCGTCAGCGGGAGGGGGTGGCTCGTTGCCGGCACGTCTGCGGTAGCGACCTCGCTCACGCGAGCGATGGACTCGACGATCACGTCGAGCTCACCGGCCAGGCGCGAGACCTCGTCCGGTCGCAGGTCGATCCGTGCCAGCGCAGCCACGCGCGCAACCTCGTCACGGGAGATGGTGGACATGGCGCCAAGTCTAGTCGCCGGACGGCGTTCGATCTTCCGGATAGCCGCGCGTCCACTGTGAGATCTCGGCCGGAACACTGTCTGAATATGCGTGTAGGGGGTGGAGCCCGCACCCACCCCGTTGGGGGTTGTGCTGGGCTCCACCCCCTACCCGGGAATGGTTGTCCGGCGGCGTCC
>NZ_JBHXBG010000226.1:0-7809 GCF_042726755.1 Promicromonospora sp. NPDC060271
GACCCTCAGGTCACCCGGGTGACCTGAGGGTCTGACACGTCGGCGGGTCGGTCGGTCAGGCCTGCGCGGCCTCCGCCGCCGCGAGGAGGACGCAGGTCGCCACGCCGTCCATCGCCGTGCGGACCTCGTCCAGCGGGGGCATCGACGGCGCGAGGCGCACGTTCTTGTTCTCCGGGTCCTTGCCGTACGGGTGGGTGGCGCCCGCCGGCGTCAGCGCGATCCCCGCCTCCTTGGCGAGCTGCACCACGCGGGACGCGGTACCCGGAGCAACGTCGAGCGACACGAAGTAGCCGCCCTTCGGCTCGGTCCACGACGCGATGCCGTACCCGCCCAGCCGCTCGTTGAGGATCTGCGCCACCGCCTCGAACTTCGGTGCCAGGATCTCGCGGTGCTTGCGCATGTGCTCGCGCACACCGTCGGCCGTGCCGAAGAACAGCGCGTGCCGCAGGTGGTTGATCTTGTCCGGGCCGATCGAGGCCGCCGACAGGTGCTTCTTGTACCAGGCGACGTTGGCCGCCGAGCTGGCGAGGAAGGAGACGCCCGCACCGGCGAACGTGATCTTGGACGTCGAGGCGAACATGATCACGCGGTCCGGGTGCCCGGCCTCCGCGGCCAGCGCGATGGCGTTCGGGCTGGTCACCTCGTCGTCGGTCAGGTGGTGCACCGCGTACGCGTTGTCCCACAGGATGCGGAAGTCCGGCGCGGCGGCGGGCATCGAGACCAGCGCGCGGGCGACGTCGTCGGTGATGACCGCGCCGTCCGGGTTCGAGTAGGTGGGGACCACCCACATGCCCTTGATGGTCGGGTCCTCGGCGACGAGCGCTGCCACTGCCTCGGCGTCGGGCCCGTCCGGCGTCATCGGCACCGAGATCATCTCGATGCCGAACGCCTCGCAGATCGTGAAGTGCCTGTCGTAGCCCGGCACCGAGCAGATCCAGCGCACCTTCTCTTCGCGCGCCCACGGCTTCGGGGACTCGGGGAACCCGAACAGCTCTGCGTACGCGACGACGTCGTGCATGGTCGTGAGCGAGGCGTTGCCGCCGGCGAGGAGCTGCTCGACGGGCACGTCCAGCAGCTCGGCGAAGATACGCCGGATCGGGAGCCCGCCGTCGAGCCCGCCGTAGTTGCGCGCATCGGTGCCGGAGTCGTCGGCGTGCACACCGACGCCGGGCAGGGCCAGCATCGGCTCGGCGAGGTCGAGCTGCTCGGCCGACGGCTTGCCACGCGTGAGATCCAGCTTCAGGCCCTTGGCCTGAAGCTCGGCGTAGGCCTGCTGAAGCTCGGGGAGCGCCGGGAGCATGACGGTGGAGGACGACGTCGTAGTGGTCACCTCCCGGAGCCTACGCTCAGCCGGCGGTCGGTGACAGTTCGGAGCGTTCGTCGGTGCCTTCCGTGGCGTCCTCGCCCGGCTCGTCGGCGGAGGCGGTGTCCGTCGCCTTGTCCGTCGTCTCGTCCGTGGCGGTGTCCGTCGCCTCGTCCGTGGCGGTGTCCGTCGCCTCGTCCGTGGCGGTGTCCGTCGCCTCGTCCGTCGACTCGTCCGTCGTCTCGTCCGCGGCCGCTTCGGCTGCCGCGTGCGCCAGCTCGTTGGCGGCGGCCGCTGAGTGCTCGCCGCGGAGCGCGACCAGGGACTCCTCCAGGATGTCCAGCGCCATCTCCAGCTCGGGCTGGACTATCGACAGCGGCGGGGACAGGCGAACCGTCTCGGTACGTGAGTCCTTGGCGAGGACGCCGCGTTCCAGCAGCGCCTCGCAGAGCTCGCGCCCGGTGCCCAGCGAGGGGTCCAGGTCGATGCCCGCCCACAGCCCGACGGTGCGGGCCTCGGCCAGCAGGCCTCGTTCGACGAGCGCCTCGAGCCGTTCCGTGAGCACCTTGCCCGACGCCGCCGCGCGGGCCTGGTACTGACCCGTCGAGAGCAGGTCGAGCGCCGCGATGCCGACGGCGCACGCGAGCGGGTTGCCGCCGAACGTCGAACCATGCGTGCCAGGGGTCAGCACGCCGAGGATCTCCGGCTTGCCGACCACCGCCGAGACCGGGATGATCCCGCCACCCAGAGCCTTGCCCAGGCAGGCCAGGTCGGGCTGCACGTCCCAGAGCTCACAGGCCAGGGTGGTGCCGGTGCGGCCGAGCCCCGACTGGACCTCGTCGGCCACCAGGGCGATGTCCTGCCTGGCGGTGAGCTCCCGCAGGCCGGGCCAGAAGTCGTCGGGCGGCACCACGACGCCGGCCTCGCCCTGCACCGGCTCCATGAGGACGGCCACCGTCGTGTCGTCGACGGCGGCGGCCACGGCGTCCAGGTCGCCGAACGGTACCCGCCGGAACCCCGGCGCGAAGGGGCCGAACCCGTCGCGCGCGGTCGGGTTGTCGGAGAGGCCGACGAGGGTCGTGGTGCGCCCGTGGAAGTTGCCGGCGGCGACGACCACCGTCGCCTCGTCCTCCGGCACGCCGCGCACGTCGTAACCCCACTTGCGGACCGCCTTGACCGCGGTCTCGACGGCTTCCGCGCCGGTGTTCATCGGCACCACGAGGCTGTCCTCGCCGCCGGTCGTCAGTACCCCCACCACCTCGACGAGCCGCTGGGCGAACTCCTCCAGCCGGTCATGGTCGAAGGCACGGGACGTGAGCGTGACCTGGCGCAGCTGCGACATCGCCGCGGCCACGAGGCCTTGGTGCAGGTGCCCGAAGTTCAGGGCCGAGTACCCCGACAAGAAGTCGAGGAACTCGTTTCCGTCCGTGTCCCAGACGTGCGTACCGTGCGCCCGCGCGACGGTGATCGGCAGTGGGTCGTACGTCGGGGCGAGTGCGCCGTGGGTCGTGTCCGCCATGACCCGCAGCCTAGGGCGGGTCCTGCCATCCCGCCGAGCAAATGCGTATATGAGTTACCCAGCCGTGCCTACTTCTGCTCGATGACCCGGGGGAAGCGCTCCGGAGGTGCGCCGAACGCGACGCGGGACTGGGCGATCACGGTGTGGCCGAGGGCGCGCGCGCCGACCCAGCCGACCACCGCGCCCACGCCGAACGGCAGGATGCGCCCCAGCAGCAGGCTGCCCTGCTTGGCGATCTGCTTCTGGATGAACCGGTGCGTGAGCGCCTTGTTCACCTTGTACAGGGTGGTACGCGGCATGCTCGTGAGCAGCACCTTGCCCCAGGCGACACCCGAACCGCCGATGGCGTTCTCGACGTCCTGTGCACCCTGGTCACCGAGCACCGTGGCCAGGAGCAGGGCCCGGCGGCGCGGGACGTCCTGGACGTCAATGCCGTGCACGTCCGCCACCGCGAGGGAGAACGCGGCCGACGAGGCGAAGAACGTCGCGACGTCGCTCGTGGAGAGCGCCACGCTCGCCGCGGTGCCCACGGCCGGGATCGCCGCGGCCGCACCGACCGCGGTGCCCGTCGTCTGGATCACCCGCATGTACTCCTTCTCCAGGAGCTTGATGATCTCCGCCGGGCTGGCGTCGGGGTTGCGTGCCCGGACCTTGTCCACATGCTTGTGGATGCTCGCGGACGGGATCGTCACCGCCTTGTCGACCAGGTGGTCGAGCGGGCTGTCCGGCTTGTAGTGGACCCAGTCCGCCGGCGTGACCTCGACGCTGTCGTCCGGCTTCAGCACCGCGTCGCCCGGAGTCGGCTGGTCGCCGGGCTCCGGTGCCGTCAGCTTCTGCTTGTCGTCGACCATGTCAGCCCTCCGTCGGCTGCTCGAACTGCGCGTCCGGGATCTGGGCGCCCGCCTTGAGCGTGCGGCCCACCGTGCATGCCTTGTCGATCGACCGCTGCGCGATGGTGAGGAGCTTCGCGCGGTCCTCGTCGTCGAGCATGGACAGGTCGATCTCGAACTTCTCCGTGAGCACCGGGTACCGGTCCTCGGCCATGTCCTTCGGGTCCTCGACCCGGATGGTGGTCTTGTAGTCGTCGCCGAGCCGGCGCGCGAACGCCCTGTCGCTGCTCATCCCCGCGCACGCCGCGAGGGCGACCTTCATCAGCTCACCCGGCGTGAACACAGCCCCTGCCTCGGCCGGGCCGATCTCGACGCGCGCGCCGCGGGCCGAGAAGCCCGTATACGTGCGGATGCCGTTGCGCTCCACCCAGAGCGGGTCCGTCGGCGAGGGGGTCACGGCGTCTGCGGCGGCGCTCGTGGCGCTCGAGGTGGTGATCTGCTCCGTCATGAGGATCATCCTTCCACTGGTCACCGACACGGTCACGGAGCGAGGTCCTGCGCGCCCCGCTCGGTCGGACTAGTGCACAACGCGAACGGGGTCCGCGACGTTCCCGTTCACCGCGCAGAGTGCACCCGACGCTGCGACGATCGTGCTCATGGCGCAGAACCCGAGCGACAGCCCCGAGGCGACCGGCCCTTCGCCGACCGGTCCGACGCCCACCGGTCCGACGCCGAGCGACCCAGCGGCGGCACAGCCCGCTGCGTCGTCCGCCGCCCGGTGGCGGCCCGACTGGCGCGACCTGGTGAAGCGGCTCGTCGGCGTCGTCGCGGTGATCGTGGCCGTCTGGCTGATCTACCTGTTCCTCGACGCGTTCCTGCCCCGGTGGTGGGCGCAGGTGATCGGCAACGCGGTGGACGGGTCGTTCACCGCCGGTGCCTGGTGGGGTCTCCTGATCGGTGGCGTGTTCACGCTGGCGCCGGTCCTGCTCCTCGCACAGGCAGTCCTGACGAGGAGGTCCCTGCGGGTGCGCAGCGGATTCCTCGCGCTGGCGGTCCTGCTCGCGGTGCCGAACCTCCTGACGCTGGGCATCGTCCTCGGCACGTCGGCGGCGGCGCACGCCGGCGAGCGCATCCTCGACGTCGACGGTCCGGCGTTCCGCGGCGGGACCGCATGGGGTGCGGTCATCGGCGGCCTCGTCGCGCTGACGATCGTGACGATGGGTGTGCTGTACCGGCGACGCGGCGCCCAGCTCAAGGAGCTCCGGGCGAAGCAGGGCTGACGGCGGCGCGCGTCGCCGTCAGCCGCGGCGCTCGACGTAGGCTTGCCGCATGACCGCGATCGACACCCCGTACGAGGACCTGCTGCGCGACGTGCTCGAGAACGGGACCCACAAGGGTGACCGGACGGGCACGGGGACGCGGAGCGTCTTCGGGCGGCAGATCCGGTACGACCTGACCAAGGGCTTCCCGCTGATCACCACGAAGAAGGTGCATCTGAAGTCGGTCGTGTACGAGCTGCTGTGGTTCCTCCGTGGCGACTCCAACGTGCGCTGGCTGCAGGAGCGCGGGGTCAAGATCTGGGACGACTGGGCCGACGAGTCGGGCGAGCTGGGCCCCGTCTACGGTGTCCAGTGGCGCTCCTGGCCCACGCCGGACGGCGGCCACGTGGACCAGATCGCGAAGGTGGTCGAGCAGATCCGCACCAACCCGGACTCGCGGCGGCACGTCGTGACGGCGTGGAACCCCGCCGAGGTGGACGACATGGCGCTGCCGCCGTGCCACGCCCTGTTCCAGTTCTACGTCGCGGACGGCAAGCTGAGCTGCCAGCTCTACCAGCGGTCGGCGGACCTGTTCCTCGGTGTGCCGTTCAACATCGCCTCCTACGCGCTGCTCACCCACATGGTCGCGGCGCAGGCCGGCCTGGCGGTCGGCGAGTTCGTGTGGACCGGTGGCGACTGCCACATCTACGACAACCACGTGGAGCAGGTGCGCACCCAGCTCGAACGGGACCCGTACCCGTACCCCTCGCTGCGGCTGGCGCCGCGGGAGTCGATCTTCGACTACGAGTTCGAGGACGTCGAGGTGCTCGGCTACGTCTCGCACCCCACCATCAAGGCACCGATCGCAGTCTGATGATCGGACTCATCTGGGGACAGGCACGCGACGGCGGCGGACGGCCGGTGATCGGCGCCGGCGGGGACATCCCGTGGCGCGTGCCCGAGGACTTCGCCCACTTCAAGCGCATCACCGCGGGTCATCCGGTCGTGATGGGGCGGCTCACGTGGGAGTCGTTGCCGAAGCGCCCGCTGCCCGGCCGCACCAACGTCGTCGTCTCGTCGCGCGGCCCGGACGGGGTGGTGGACGCGGACGCCGTGCCGGCCGCGACCATCGGCGAGGCGCTCGAGATCGCCGCGAACGCGCCCGGCGGGGACGAGATCTGGATCATGGGCGGCGCGCAGGTCTACAGCGAGACGCTGCCTGTCGCCGACGTGCTGGAGGTGTCCGAGATCAACAAGGAGGTCGAGGGCGACGTGTTCGCCCCGGAGATCGGCCCCGAGTGGACGGTCACCGCCTCGACCGAGTGGACGACGTCGTCGTCCGGCCTCCGGTTCCGGCACCTGACGTACACCCGCGCCTGACCGATCGGTCACCCCCGCTGGGCCGGACCTGGCGCGGCACGGTAGGCCGCGTGGAAGTTCCACGCGTGGTCGGCGGTCTCACCGAAGATCTGGGACTGCCCGGTCAGGGTGCCGTCGGGTGCCCAGGCGAGCCGGATGCGCCAGGTCGTCAGGTTGTCGCCGAGCAGCGAGCAGCGCAGGTCAAGGGTGCCGGGGCTGGTCCAGCCGGCGGTGACGACGGCGGGCTGGCCGTCGACGACGGTCCGTACCGGGCGGTCGAACCGCAGCTCGACGTCCCAGCCGGCTGCGGCACGGTCGTCGGGTCGGGCCGGACCGTCGAGGCCGGTCAGCCGGCCGCCGTCGTCGTCCAGCGAGAGCACGAGTCCGGCGGGACCGGGGCCGTCGACGACGTTCGAGTACCGCTCGGCAACAGGCCGAGCGTGTGCGGCGACGTGACGAGGCGCGGGCCAGCGCATCTCGACGGCGGTGTCGTGCGCGCCGCTCAGGGCGCGGCCGGCGTCCAGCCCCTCGACCAGTGGATCGATCAGCACCTCGAGCACGTCGTCGATGAACCGGTCGCCGCTCGGGCAGGCCTGGAAGTCCGCGGTGACCACTACCGCGAGCCCCCGCGCGGGGTTGCCGTAGACGAGCTGACCGCCCAGCCCGAACATGAGCCACCATCCCGGACGGGGAAGCCAGAGCTGGTAGCCGTAGCCGCCCCGCAGCGCGGCGGCGGAGTTCTGCAGCGCGGTGTCCGCCTGTGGGCTCGTAGCGGCGCGGAGGTATTCGGCGGGCAGGAGCCGGACGCCGTCGTGCACACCGTCGCCGAGCAGGAGGTGCGCCAGGCGCAGCAGGTCGCGCGGGGTGCAGACCAGCCCTGAGCCGCCGTGGGCGATCCCCTCGGGCCCGGTGAGGAACCGCAGGTCAGGGCTGATGCCCAGCGGGTCGAACAGGCGCGGCCGCAGGTAGTCGGGGAGGGACGTGCCGGACAGCCGCTCCACGAGCGCGGCGAGCGTGTACGAGGCGCTCGTGTCGTAGGAGAAGACCGTGCCCGGCGGATGCGTCGGCGGCACGCGGAAGTACGACTCCAGCCAGTCGCCGTCCGTCCGCTTGTACGTGGTGGACGCGTGCGGCCCGCGCATGGCGAGCATGTCCCGGAGGGTCGTTGCCTCGAGCCACGGATGCACCGGGCCCATCTCCGGTCCCATCTCGGGAAAATGCTCAGTGACGGGGTCGTCGAGGCCCAGCAGCCCCTCGTCCGCGAGCAGCCCGATGGCCAGGCCCGTGACCGTCTTGGACACCGAGTACATCCGCTGGGGCGTGTCCAGGCCGGCCGGCTCGCTGACGCCGTGCGCGACGATCTCGCCGCGGACGCTCACCTGCACGGTGTGCACGGCGATGTCGCACGCGGCCGACCGGCGGGCGAGCGCGGCGACCAGGTCGTCGGTGAACAGGTCCGGCATGCGTACCTCCTAGGGCGACCCCATGTCCGCGGGGTGTGTTGCTCTGCGTAGACGTTGTCTACGCGGAGCAACACAC
>NZ_JBHXBG010000227.1:0-7706 GCF_042726755.1 Promicromonospora sp. NPDC060271
CCCTCGGCGTGAGGGTGCGGACCGCCGTCCGCGTTCCCTGACTTCGCCGTGGGCAGCACCGATGCGCTGTAGGCGAAACGGGCTCCGAATCAGGAGTTCCGGCGGGTGGGGGCACGTTAGGGTCGAGCGAGACGTCGATGGGACGTGGTCCAGAGACGTGGTCCAACAGACGAGAGTCAGAACCGAGGAGATGGACGTGAACGATCTGCTGCGGATGGATGCCGGGCCGGTAGCGCGGGCGGAGGGTGCTGGTTTCGGGCTCAACGACTCCATCTACAACCGGCTGCTCAAGGAGCGCATCATCTGGCTGGGGTCGGAGGTGCGCGACGAGAACGCGAACGCGATCAGCGCGCAGATGATGCTTCTCGCGGCCGAGGACCCCGACAAGGACATCTGGCTTTACATCAACTCGCCGGGCGGCTCGATCACGGCCGGCATGGCGATCTACGACACCATGCAGTTCATCAAGCCGGACGTGGCGACGGTCGCGATGGGCATGGCCGCCTCGATGGGGCAGTTCCTGCTGTCCTCGGGCACGAAGGGCAAGCGCTACATCACGCCGCACGCCCGCGTGCTCATGCACCAGCCGTCCGGCGGCATCGGTGGCACGGCCACCGACGTGCGGATCGGCGCGCAGCTCATCATGCACATGAAGAAGGTGCTCGCCGAGCTGACCGCCGAGCAGACCGGTCAGTCGCTCGAGACGATCATCAAGGACAACGACCGAGACAACTGGTTCACGGCCTCCGAGGCACTGGAGTACGGCTTCGTCGACCACGTCGTCGAAACCGCTGCGCTGGCCGGCGGCGGCGGCATGAACAGCTGACCGCCCGGAAACGCATCAAGAGCTTTCTCAAGAGGAGATGACCGTGAGTCCTGAAGCCCAGTTCGTCGCAGCCGCAGAGCGCCTTGCCGGCGCCCGTTCGGGTGCGGGGATGCCCTTTGCCACCGCCGGCGCCATGCCGTCCGCACGCTACGTGCTCCCGCAGTTCGAGGAGCGCACCGCGTACGGCTTCAAGCGCCAGGACCCGTACACCAAGCTGTTCGAGGACCGCATCATCTTCCTGGGCGTCCAGGTCGACGACGCGTCGGCGGACGACGTCATGGCCCAGCTCTTGGTCCTGGAGACCCAGGACCCGGACCGCGACGTGATGATGTACATCAACTCGCCGGGTGGCTCGTTCACGGCCATGACGGCGCTGTACGACACCATGCAGTTCATCAAGCCGCAGATCCAGACCGTGTGCCTGGGTCAGGCCGCGTCGGCCGCCGCCGTCCTGCTGGCCGCCGGCCAGCCGGGCAAGCGGCTCGCGCTGCCGAACTCCCGCGTGCTGATCCACCAGCCCGCGATGGAGGGTGGCGGCTACGCGCAGGCCTCGGACATCGAGATCCACGCGAACGAGCTGATCCGCATGCGCGAGTGGCTGGAGCTGACGCTCGCGACGCACAGCGGCAAGACGCAGGAGCAGGTGCGGGACGACATCGAGCGCGACAAGATCCTGACCGCCGCCCAGGCGAAGGAGTACGGCCTGGTCGACGAGGTGCTCCAGTCGCGCAAGCCTGTCACGGTCGTGACCAACTGACCTCTCGGTCGGTTGCGTCGAGACCGCTTCCCGACGCCGGGGCGAGCCACCAATACCGGTGGACGACGAGCCCCGGCGTCGGGCATGGTGGGACACGCTGCACAGAACATGACAAAATTGTCATGATGTGGTGAAAGTCGCCTCAGCGACCCGCCGGGCCGCCGGGCTGACAACGAGCCACCCGTGGTGTGGAATGGATCTAAGACCGCTCGACGTTGCGGATCTGCTGGGTCAACCGGCCTGTGCGGGACTCCGTGAGGGTGCCAAAGGCGAGGAGACAGGTAGTGGTGCGAATCGGTGACGGCGCGGAACTGCTGAAGTGCAACTTCTGCGGCAAGTCGCAGAAGCAGGTGAAGAAGCTGATCGCCGGGCCGGGCGTGTACATCTGCGACGAGTGCATCGAGCTGTGCAACGAGATCATCGAGGAAGAGCTCGGTGAGGCAGCCGAGCTCGGGCTGACGGAGCTGCCCAAGCCGCGCGAGATCTTCGACTTCCTCGAGCAGTACATCATTGGCCAGGACCCCGCCAAGCGCGCCCTGGCCGTTGCTGTCTACAACCATTACAAGCGCATCCAGGCGGGCGAGGCCGGCCGGTCGATCAACCCGGACGAGCAGGACCAGGTAGAGATCGCCAAGTCCAACATCCTGCTCATCGGCCCGACGGGCACGGGCAAGACCTACCTGGCGCAGACGCTCGCCAAGATGCTCAACGTGCCCTTCGCCATCGCGGACGCGACCGCGCTGACCGAGGCCGGCTACGTGGGTGAGGACGTCGAGAACATCCTGCTCAAGCTCATCCAGGCCGCGGACTACGACGTCAAGAAGGCCGAGACGGGCATCATCTACATCGACGAGGTCGACAAGGTGGCCCGCAAGGCCGAGAACCCGTCGATCACGCGCGACGTGTCCGGTGAGGGCGTGCAGCAGGCACTCCTGAAGATCATCGAGGGCACGACCGCCTCGGTGCCGCCGCAGGGCGGGCGCAAGCACCCGCACCAGGAGTTCATCCAGATCGACACGACGAACGTGCTGTTCATCGTGGCCGGTGCCTTCGCAGGCCTGGACGACATCGTCGCCGCCCGGTCCCGCAAGCGCGGCATCGGGTTCAGCGCCCCCATGGAGTCCATTGCGGTCGACGAGGACCTGTTCGCGGAGGTCCGGCCCGAGGACCTGCAGAAGTACGGCCTGATCCCCGAGTTCATCGGCCGCCTGCCCGTCATCGCGTCCGTCTCGCCGCTCGACCGCGACGCGCTGGTCCGGATCCTCACGGAGCCCAAGAACGCGCTCGTGAAGCAGTACCAGCGGATGTTCCAGATCGACGGCGTGGAGCTCGAGTTCGACGAGCCGGCCGTCGGCGCCATCGCCGAGCAGGCGCTCCTGCGGGGCACCGGGGCGCGCGGCCTGCGCGCCATCATGGAAGAGGTGCTCCAGCAGGTCATGTTCGACGTGCCGAGCCGTGACGACGTCGAGCGTGTGCTCATCACACGCGATGTGGTCCTGGACAACGTGAATCCCACCGTGGTGCCGCGCAAGAGCCCGGTCCGGGGCCGCCAGCCCCGCGAGAAGAGCGCGTAGGCTCTCGCCCGGTCAGCCGAAGTAGAGCGCCTGTCCAGTTCTCCTGTGGTCGGCACGGGAGAACTGGACAGGCTCTACTTCGACATACCCGACGAGGGTCAGCGGGTCGGCGTTGCGACCGGCGCTCCGTACAGGGCGTCGACGGCGCCCGCGAAGTCGGCGAGCACCTTGGAGCGCTTCACCTTGATCGACGGCGTGAGGTAGCCGTTCGCCTCCGTGAAGTCGAGGTCGAGCACCATGTACTTGCGGATCGACTCGGCCTTGGAGACCGCCTCGTTCGTGCGGGCGACCGCCTTGTCGAGCTCGGCCAGCACCTTCGGGTGCACGCGGGCCTCGGAGACGGAGAGCCTGCGCAGCCCGTTCGCCGAGCACCAGCCGGGCAGCATCTCGGCGTCGAGCGTCACGAGGGCGCCGATGAACGGACGCTGGTCGCCGACGACGACCACCTGGCTCACGAGCGGGTGCGCGCGCATGCGGTCCTCGAGCACCGCCGGGGCGACGTTCTTGCCGCCGGCCGTCACGATGATCTCCTTCTTGCGGCCGGTGATGTGCAGGTGGCCGTGCTCGTCGAGACGGCCGAGGTCACCGGTACGGAACCAGCCGCCGACGAACGCCTCGGCGGTGAGCTGCGGCTCGTTGCGGTACCCGCGGAAGATGTGCGGCCCGTGCAGCAGCACCTCGCCGTCGTCCGCGATGCTGATCTCCGTGCCGAAGAACGCGGGGCCCACCGAGCCGACCACTGTCTGCCCAGGCAGGTTGACCGACGTCGGAGCGGTGGTCTCGGTGAGGCCGTAGCCCTCGAGGATGGTGACGCAGGCGCCGCGGAAGAAGTGGCCGAGACGTTCGCCGAGCGGCGCGCCGCCGGAGACCGCCCACCTGAGCTGGCCGCCCATGGTCGCCTTGAGCTTGCTGTAGACCAGCTTGTCGGCGATCGCGTGCTTCCTCCTGAGCGCACGGTCGGGGCCGTCCGGCGTGTCCAGGGCGCGCGAGTAGTCCTCCGCGACCTGGGCGGACCAGGCGAAGATCTTGGCCTTGAGGCCCGACGACGCCTTCTGCTCCGCGCTGTTGTAGACCTTCTCGAAGACGCGCGGCACGGCGAGCAGGTAGGTCGGGCGGAAGGAGCCCAGGTCGGCCACGAGATTCTTGATGTCCGGGGCGTGGCCGAGCACGGCGTTGCCCGCGACCGTCGCGACCTCCACGAAGCGCGCGAACACGTGCGCGAGCGGCAGGAACAGGAGCGTGCGGGCGTTCTCGCCCTGCAGCAGCTCCGGGATGCCGATGGCGGCGTTCATCGCGAGGTGCGCGAAGTTGCCGTGCGTGAGCTCGACACCCTTGGGCCGCCCGGTGGAACCCGACGTGTAGATGATGGTCGCCAGGTCGTCCCGCCGGACGGCGTCGCGCCGGTCGGCGACGATGCCCGCAGAGAGGTTGATGCCGGCCTTGCGCAGGTCCAGGATCGCCTCGTCGTCGATGAGGAGGATGTCCTCGAGCGTCGGCAGGCTGCGACGAACGCTGCGGACGATCTCGGCGTGCGCAGCGGACTCGACGACGACGAGCCGCACGTCGGCGTCGGACAGGATCCACTGGACCTGCTCGGCGGACGACGTCTCGTAGACCGGCACGGCCACGGCGCCGGCGGCCCAGACGGCGAAGTCGAGGAGGGTCCACTCGTAGCGGGTGCGCGACATGATCGCGACCCGGTCGCCGGCGGAGATGCCCCGGGCCACGAGGCCGCGGGCGACGGCGAGGACCTCGTCCTCGAACTGGCGGGCAGGCACTGCGACCCACGGGCCGCCGGGGGTCTCGCGTCGCTCGATGAGCGCCTTGTCTCCGGAGCGGGCCACGCGGTCCGCGAGGATGGTGTTGATGCTGGTGCCCTCTGGCACCTCCACCAAGGCCGGCGACGTGGCGAGTGTCATCTGCTGCTCTCCGTTGAAGTCTTGAAGAGGTGAAGTCAGAGTTCTGGGCCTTCACCAAGTTGCGTGCCTGCTCGGAGACTGTAGCCGATCCGCGTAGCGGGCCGGAACAGCCTTCGCCGGTAGGGCCCTTCGCCGGTTAGCCTCTTCCTGTGTCTGACAACGAACCGACCAGCGCTCCGGTGCCGTCCGAGATCATCCGGCTCCGGGGGAGCATCGACAACATCGACGCGGCACTCGTGCACCTGCTCGCCGAGCGGTTCAAGATGACGCGGAGGGTCGGTGAGCTGAAGGCGGTAGGCGGCCTGCCGCCGGCCGACCCGTCGCGGGACCAGCAGCAGATCGCCCGGCTCACCGCGATCGCGCAGGAGTCAGGTCTCGACCCCGAGTTCGCTGTCCAGTTCCGCCAGTTCATCGTGAGCGAGGTCATTCGCCACCACGAGCTCATCGCCGCGCAGCACAAGGGCGACAACCTGCCTGAGGTGGACACATACGCTTGAAGGGGTTAGCCCTTTGAGGCTTCTTTGCCACTTGCTGCCCTGAGGTCAACTTCTGGTGGGGAAGATTTGGCGCTCCGGTCACAGGCAATTCCGGCCTGGGGGTGGCGTGTCCTCGTGATCCGTCGTTTCCTGGAGGGAACGCCCGGGGCGACGTCGTGCGGCACGGCACTTCCTCGACCTCGGCGGGAGACGCGGAGGTTTGTATGAAGATCGACTGGCTCAAGCCCCTCCTCGGCCACCAGGGCCCCTTTGCGACCCTGCACCTGGACGCGACGCCGTCCGAGCAGGCCGCCGAACGTGACGTCGAAGGCCGGTGGAACTCGGCGCGCAAGGACCTGGCACAGCAGGGGGCCCCGGACGCAGTGCTGGAGGCCATGGGAGAGGTGGTGCTGCGACCCACGAGGGTCCCGGGACCGCACGGCCGGGTGGTCATCGCCGACCACACCGGCGTGCTGGTGGACCGCGTGGTGAACAACCCGCCGGCCGGCACGACGTGCTCGTGGGCTCCCGTGCCGACGCTGCTCCAGGCCGCGCTGGCCGCCGACGAGTCGGTGGAGCTGCTCAAGGTGATCGTCGACCGGCAGGGCGCGGACTTCTTCCGTGTCGGGCCGGACGGCAAGGTCCACAGCACGTTCCAGGCACCGCACGACGAGATCGAGAAGACCGGGTCCACCAGGGTCAAGCGCGCTCGCATCGAGTCGCGCGCCGAGGACTCCTGGGAGCGCAACGCGGAGGCGGTCGCGGCCGAGACGGAGCGGCACGTCGCCGACACCAGGCCGGAGCTGGTGCTGTTCTCGGGGGACAAGCGAGTCGTGTCCCTGGTGCGCGCCGCACTGACCCCGCCGACGGCGGAGATCGTGGTCGAGGTGCCGGGCGGCGGTCGCGGCGGCGGGGTGCACGAGGGTGCCTTCGCCGAACGGGTGTCGGAGGCGCTCGACTCCTACCGCGAACGGCGCAGGGAGCGCGTCCTCGCGGAGCTGCGGCAGGAGCTCGGCCGCGAGTCGAACGCGGTGATGTCGGTGGACGACGTCGTCGCGGTGCTCGCCCGCGGGCAGGTCAAGGAGCTCGTCCTCGCGGAGGAGTACGGCACGGGCAACGCGCCCATGAACGGCCGCAAGCTCTGGATCGGCCCGGACCCGATGCACATCGCGTCCTCGCGGTCCGAGCTCGAGGCGATCGGGGTGACGGAGCGGCTGGAGGAGCTGCCGGCCTCGGTGGCGCTCGTACGCGCCGCCGTGGGGCAGGACGCCGGCCTCACGTTCGCCCCCGAGGGCTCCGTCGAGCTCATGGACGGAGTCGCGGCGACGCTGCGCTGGCGTGACGAAGGCACGCCAACGGAGGCGCTCGCGAGCATGTCGGGGGATGATCGAAGGTTGCACTGACGTCCCGCGTTAACTCGGTGTGAATTCACCCGCCCGTTCTGGGGGACCAATGCCCCCAGAACGGGCACGGATTCGTATAGATTTTCCGTTTTACCGTCTATGGGAAAATGTTGCGCGGAAACGTGTCCGTTTTGCCCATACACACGGAAACGCATTATCGGTACGGTCACGGGCCATGGGGATGATTCATTGTGAGTACGCACGGCTAGCAGCCGAGGACTTCGACAAGGCACGCACCGACCCGACCTGGGCGCTCGAGCACATCGACGAGCTCGCCGGCGAATGGGTGCAGATGGACCTTCCGGCACAGGAGGCGAGGTACTTCAGCATCGGGACCGTCTGGGGTCCGCTGCACACCGTGCTGCGGGTGCACGGCGGGATGCCGGTGGACCCGGTGCAGGGTGGCGCCGCGCTGGGTTCCGCCGACGGGATCACGCCGGTGCGCTACCTTGGCCCTGACGACGTGGAGAAGGCCGCCGCGTTCCTGGTCGGCACGTCGTTCGACACCCTGGCGCCGCTGGCCGACGCCGCCCACGTGTGCGACGAGGACGTCTGCCCGGACCCGGGCGAGCACGCCGCCGAGACGGACGCCGAGCGTCTGGCGCAGGCCTACGGCGAGCTGACGGCGTTCTACGGTGCCGCCGCCGAGGCCGGCGACGCGGTGGTCCTGATGCTCAACTGACCTGAGGGGTTCCGCGAAGTAGAGCGCCTGTCCGGGTCTCCCTGGTGTCACCAGAGGAACTCGGACAGG
>NZ_JBHXBG010000228.1:0-7666 GCF_042726755.1 Promicromonospora sp. NPDC060271
CCTTCCTGTTGTTCGGTGGGGGTTGTTGGTTCCCGTGTTGGCGGTCCAACAAGGCCCCCCTACTGGATTTATAACCTGTCGGCCGGCCTCCACCACCGAGGATCAGCCGGACTTGCGGCGGAACATCTTCTGCACAGGGCCGGTCGTCTCCGAGCCGTGCACCGCACCGGTGTTCACATCGCCCGCGGAGGTCCGGCTCCGGGCCGCGTTCTTGCGGTCCAGAGCTTCCTTGAACTTCGCCTTCGCGTCCGTGCTCGGCGCTGTCGCGACCTTCGGCGCTTCAGCGCCCTTGGTCTCGGCCACCTCGGCATTGGGCTTCTCGTCCGTCACACCGATCACCTCCTCTTGTTCCGGGGGTCCCTCGATCGGGTCCGTCGTCGGCCCCAGCCTGCACCACCGCACCGCCAGGTGCCAACATTTTTGGAGACCACCGAGGCGACCGCTGCCGACGGCGGTGCGGCGGGCCCACGGACTCCTAGGCCTGAGCGGCCGCCCGCTCGGCGCGCTCGGCACGGAGCGAGGTGATCGCGCTCTCGAAGTCCTCGAGCGAGTCGAATGCCTGGTAGACGCTCGCGAACCGGAGGTAGGCCACCTCGTCGAGCTCGCGGAGCGGGCCGAGGATGGCGAGGCCCACCTCGTACGCGTCGATCTCCGCGCTGCCGTTGCTCCGCAGGGTCTCCTCGACGCGCTGGGCCAGGATCGCCAGGTCGTCGTCGCTCACCGGGCGTCCCTGGCACGCCTTGCGCACACCCGCGGCGACCTTGTCGCGGCTGAACGGCTCCGTGGCGCCGGAGCGCTTGACCACGGAAAGGCTCGCGGTCTCCACGGTGGTGAACCGCCGGTTGCAGTTCGGGCACTGCCGTCGGCGCCGGATCGACAGGCCGTCGTCGGCAGTCCGCGAGTCCACCACACGCGAGTCGGCGTGGCGACAGAACGGGCAGTGCATGCTCACTCCTGCGTGGTCGACCATCGACCGGAGGCCTCCGGTCGCGCCCCGACCGTAAGCGGGCAAACCACCCCCTTGCAACATAGCCGCAACATTCGTCGGCGAATCGAGGCCTTCGGTCACTCCTTGGGCAGGAGCAGCAGCTCCCCGACACGCACGCTGCCCGTCGACATCTCGTTCAGCTCCTGCAGCCTCGCCACCGCGTGACGCACGTCCTCGCCGGGCCTCGCGACCTCCTCGGCGAAGCCCCAGAGCGTCTCACCCGGCTGGACCGCGTGCACCCGGACCTCGACGGGTTCCCCGGGGGAGCTGGCGACCGCCGTGGCCCCCCACGTGACCATCGGAGCGAGCAGGAGCATGGCCAGCAGCACGAGGACCACGCGGCCGCGCCGGGTGAGCCGCAGGCCGGCCAGGCCCAGCCGGTCGGCGAGCGTGCGCCCTTCCGTCGGGGTGTACGCACGAACCGCGGCCGGTCGGGCCGCCGGCGTGTACGCCCGGCCATACGACGGCGCATACGCCGGTTCATACGTCGGGGTGTACTGCCGCAGCGGGATCACGTCCCCCATGGCCCCTCCTCGAAGTGTGCAGAGCTTTCGTCGTTCATACAAGCGTTCGTCGAACGCCCGTACCATTGTGTAGCACGAGACACCGTCCATGTCGAGACACGCTCGAACATTCGTTTGAGCCGAGCGCATTTGTGACCTAGAGTGGGTAGCGCACAGGAGAACATTTGTCGGAACG
This sequence comes from Promicromonospora sp. NPDC060271, assembly GCF_042726755.1. Taxonomy (NCBI): domain Bacteria; kingdom Bacillati; phylum Actinomycetota; class Actinomycetes; order Micrococcales; family Promicromonosporaceae; genus Promicromonospora; species Promicromonospora sp. NPDC060271. The sequence goes on from NZ_JBHXBG010000228.1 coordinate 1,688, forward strand.
GGAGGGGCACGGGCATGACGGGACGGGACGGGACCAGCGACACGAGAGCCGTCGACACGGCAGCCTCCGGCGTCGCCACGCTGGACGCGCCAGGCGACAAGGCGGTCGCCGACGTGCACACGATCTCGCCGACAGACCGCCTCACCGAACGGCAGCGCCTCGTGCTGGACACGATCCGGCAGTCGTTCGAGACGCGGGGCTACCCGCCGTCGATGCGCGAGATCGGCGAGGCCGTCGGGCTGGCCAGCCCGTCGAGCGTCAAGCACCAGCTCCAGATGCTCGAGAAGAAGGGCTTCCTGCGCCGCGACCCCAACCGGCCGCGCGCCATGGAGCTCGTGGAGCCGATGGCCGAGCAGGTCGACAAGCCGACACGCGGCGAGATCCACTGGCCCGAGCCACGCCGTAGCGGCCAGGTCCACTGGGGTGGCTCCGTTCCCGACGACGCCGGCACCCCGCCGCCGTCGTACGTGCCGCTCGTCGGTCGTATCGCGGCCGGTGGCCCCATCCTTGCCGAGCAGGTCGTCGAGGACGTGTTCCCGCTCCCCCGCCAGCTCGTGGGCGACGGTGAGCTGTTCCTCCTCAAGGTCGCCGGCGACTCGATGGTCGACGCCGCGATCTGCGACGGGGACTGGGTGGTCGTACGACAGCAGAACGTCGCGGAGCAGGGCGAGATCGTCGCCGCCATGATCGACGGCGAGGCCACGGTCAAGACGTTCAAGCAGACCGACGGGCACGTGTTCCTGCTGCCGCAGAACCCTGCCTACGAGCCGATTCCCGGTGACGAGGCCCAGATCCTCGGCCGCGTGGTCGCGGTGCTGCGCAGCCTCTGACGGGACCGCGAGGTGGAGCACCTGTCCACCTCTGCAAGGTGAGCCTTGCGAAGGGTGGACAGGCGCTCTACCTCGCCAGTCTTGTCAGAAGCCGAAGCGCCTCTGCACGGCCCGCACGCTGTCCGCCGAGGCACGAAGGCCGGCCAGCTCGTCGTCGGACATCGGCACCCGCACGTTGTCCGTGACACCACGCCGGTCCACGAGGGACGGCACGGACAGGCACACGTCACCGATGCCGTGGTAGTCGTCCAGCAGCGAGGACACCGGCATGATCCGGCCCTCGTCCTTGAGCACCGCCTCGATGATGCGGGTGGCAGCCAGGCCGACGGCGTAGTTGGTCGCCCCCTTGCCGGCGATGATCCGGTACGCGGAGTCGACCACCTCGCGGTGCACCTCGGTGCGTACAGCGGCGTCGAGCGGCGGGTTGCCGCCCAGCGGCTCCCAGTCGAGCAGCGGCACGCCGCCGATCGACGCCGAGCTCCACAGCGCGATCTCCGAGTCGCCGTGCTCTCCGGCGATGTACGCGTGCACGTTCCCCACCGCCACGCCGCAGCGCTCGGCGAGCACGACGCGCAGCCGGGAGGAGTCCAGGACGGTGCCGCTGCCGAACATCCGCTCGCGCGGCAGGCCGGAGATCTTGAGCGCCGCGTAGGTCACGACGTCGACGGGGTTGGTCACCATCACGTACGTGGCGTGCGGGGCGACGTCGACCAGGCCGGGCAGGATCTCGCGCATCAGCCCGATCGTTCCCTCGGCGAGGTCGATGCGGGTCTGCCCGGGCTTCTGCTTCGCCCCGGCGGTCACGACGACGACGTCGGCGTCCGCGCACACCGCGACGTCGTCCGAGCCGATCACCTGCACCTGGGGCGTGAACATGAGGCCGTGCCGGAGGTCGAGCACCTCGGCCTCGACCTTCGCCCGGTTCACGTCGTGCAGGGCGATGGTCCGCGCCGAGCCCCGCGCGAGCGCGGCGAAGGCGAGCGTGGAACCCACCGCGCCGGCGCCCACCACCGCGAGCTTGGTGGTGCGGGCGCCGGAGGACCGTGCGGCCGGGATGTCCGAAAGGGCTGCCATACCCCCAGACTAGGTGTCGAGCCAGATCAGGTGTCGAGCCTCGCCAGCGCGGCGCGGACCAGCGCGGAGTCGGTCGTCGGCCAGAACCCGGGCATCGAGCGGGTGAGGAACGACGCGTAGCGGGCGGTCGCGAGGCGCGGGTCGAGGACCGCGACCACTCCCCTGTCGTCCTTGCTCCGCACGAGACGCCCGGCGCCCTGCGCGAGCAGCAGCGCCGCGTGCTGCGCCGACACCGCCATGAACCCGTTGCCGCCCGCCTGCTCGATCGCGCGGGCACGCGCTGCCTTGACCGGGTCGTCGGGGCGCGGGAACGGGATGCGGTCGATCAGGACGAGCTGGCACGACGGGCCGGGCACGTCCACGCCCTGCCACAGGGACAGCGTGCCGAACAGGCACGCCTGCGGATCCTCGGCGAACTCGCGCACGAGCGTCGGAAGCTGGTCGTCGCCCTGCGCCAGGATCGGGAGGTCCAGCCGCTCGCGCATGGCCTCGGCCGCGGCGTTCGCGGCACGGCGCGAGGAGAAGAGCCCGAGCGTGCGACCCCCAGCCGCGGTGATCAGCTCCGCGATCTCGTCGAGCTGCGCCTCCGTCGTCGGCTCGCGACCCGGCGCGGGCAGGTGCCGCGCGATGTACAGGATGCCCTGGCGCGGGTAGTCGAACGGGCTGCCGGCGTCGAGGCCCTGCCACGGCGGGGCGTCCGCGCCGTTGAGGCCGAGCGTGCCCGCCACCGGCTCGAACGTTCCGCCGAGCGCGAGCGTGGCCGACGTGAAGACGCCCGTCGCCTCGCCCAGCAGATGGGTGCGGATCAGTCCTGCCACGTGCAGCGGCGCGGCGTGCAGCCGGGTCACGTTGTCGCCGAAGCTGCCCCAGGCGTTGTCCGGGCGCGAGCACCACAGCACGTCGGCGGTCGTGTCCTCGGATGCCATGCGCTCGGCGGTCTCGAAAAGCTGCAGCATGGCGCCCTGGGCCATCTTCAGGCCGGGTTCGGGCTGGGCGGGGGCCTGGCCCTTGCCGCCGCTCGCCTCCGGCTTCAGCGCGCTCAGCACCTCGCGGGCCGCGTCGCGCACCGCGCCGACCGCCAGGCGCAGCTCGTCGGGCAGGCCGCTCGGGAACCGTTCGGCGGGGGCCGTCACCAGCAACGTCCCCAGCGCCTGCGCCGCGGCGTCCAGGGCGTCGGTGTTGGTGCCCGCGTGCCGCCGCGCCAGGCGTGCGGCGTTCTCCACCGACGCCATGGACAGGTCGACGGTCGCCGAGGACGTGACCCGGTCGGTGAGCTCGTGCGCCTCGTCCACCACCACGACGTCGTGCTCCGGCAGGACGCCCGGGCTGCCCGTGGCCGCGATGCCGAGCATCGCGTGGTTGGTCACGACCACGTCAGCCTCCCGGGAGGCGGCCCGCGCCTTGTCGGGGAAGCATTCGGCGAGCATCGGGCACTTGCCGCCCAGGCACTCCAGCGCCGTCACGGACACCTGGCGCCAGGCCCGGTCCGGCACGCCCGGGACCAGGTCGTCGCGGTCTCCCGACTCCGTCTCGTTCGCCCACTCGTGCAGGCGGCGGACATGGTCGGCGAGCGTCGCGCCGTCGTCCCTGCGCCGGCCGCGAGCGCCGCCGGAAGCCGCGGGCTCCTCGGTGCGCGGGTGGTCCTCGCCGCCGGGCAGGTCGAACAGGGTGGGCTCGTCGGCGGGGTACCCGCCGCCGATCTTGTGCACGCACAGGTAGTTGTGCCAGCCCTTGAGCAGCGCGATCTTCGGTTCGCGCGGGAGCTGCGGCGTCACAGCCCTGGCCACGAGCGGCAGGTCGCGCGTGATGACCTGGCGCTGGAGGGCCAGGGTCGCCGTCGAGATGATGACCTTGCTGTCGGCGGCGACCGCGTGCCGGACGGCGGGCACGAGGTAGCCGAGCGACTTTCCGGTGCCGGTACCCGCCTGGACGAGCAGGTGCTCGCCCTTCTCGATGGCCTCGCCGACCGCGACGGCCATGCGGTGCTGGCCGTCCCGGCGCCCACCGCCCAGCTCACCGACGGCGAGGTCGAGAAGTTCCTCGACCTCGGGGATGTCGGTGGTTTGGGGAGGGGCGTCGGGAAGGCTGGTCACACGTTCGATCCTAAGCCGGACCACCGACACGCACCCCGTCTCGTCCACAGGTGCCGGCGGCCGGCCGAGGGGTTATCCCTTGACCGCGCCGCCCAGTCCGGCGCCGCTGAGGAACAGGCGCTGGAAGGCGAGGAAGAGGGCGATCGGCAGCACCGTGGAGATCGCGAGCGCCGCGAGGAACACGTCGAGCTCCAGGTACGGGGCGATGGCGGGCAGCCGGACGGAGAGCGGCTGGTGGACCGGGTCCGGGAGGACCAGCAGCGGCCAGAGGTAGTCCTTCCAGGCGGCGATGACGGCGAACACCGAGACGACGCCGAGGATGGGCTTCGACATCGGCAGCACGATGCTCCACAGCAGCCGGAGGGGTCCGGCGCCGTCGACGCGGGCGGCCTCGAAGATCTCCCGCGGGAGGCCGTCGAAGAACCGCTTGACGAGCAGGACGTTGAAGGCGCTGGCGCCCATGGGCAGCCAGACCGCCCAGAACGTGTTGAGCAGGCTGATGTGGACGAGCGGGACGTCGAGGATGGTCAGGTACAGCGGTACGAGGAGCACGACGGACGGTACGAAGAGCGTCGCGAGCACGAGCCCGAGGATCACGTTGCCGTACCGGGGCCGCAGCACCGACAGCACGTAGCCGCCGGTGGTGGCCACCAGGAGCTGGAAGAACCAGGCGCCTGCCGCGACGACGAGCGTGTTGACGAAGTAGTGGTCGATCTCGGCCCGGTTCCACGCGGTGGCGAGGTTGGCCCAGTCGACCCCGGTGGGGAACAGCCCGAGCGGCTCGCGCAGGGTGTCCTGCGTCGGGGTGACGGCGGCCTTCGCGAGCCAGAGGATCGGCCCGAGCCCGACGACGACGAGGGTGACCAGCAGGCCGCCCTGCAGGACGCCGAGGGCGGCCCGTACGCTCGGCCGGCGCCGGTCGTGGGCCGAGACGATGCCGCGTTCGGCGGTGGCTGCCATGTCAGCTGCTCCAGGGTCGGGTCACGCGGAAGTACACCGCGGAGAGGACGGCAAGGACGCCCGCGAGCATCAGGCTCAGGGCGGTCGCGGCACCGTAGTTGCCGCCGAGGCTGCTCCCGAACGCGTAGTCGTAGATGAGCATCAGGATCGTGAGGGTCGCGTTGTTGGGGCCGCCCCCGGTGAAGAGGAACGGTTCGAGGAACACCTGTGAGGTGCCGATGATCTGCAGGATCAGCGTGATGAAGAGGACGCCGCGCAGCTGCGGGAGGGTCACGTGCCAGACCTTGCGCCACACGCCGGCGCCGTCGACCTCGGCGGCCTCGTAGAGCTCGGTCCGCACTCCGACGAGCGCGGCGAGGTAGATGATCACCGTCCCGCCCGCGGCGGCCCAGGTCGCTTCGAGGACGAGCGACGGCATGGCGCTGCCGGCGTCCTGGAGCCAGGGGTAGGGGCCGAGCCCGACCCAGCCCGCGATGGTGTTGAAGACGCCGGTGTCGGAGGCGTCGTAGAAGAACTTCCACAGCAGCACCGCCACGACGGGCGGCACGACGACGGGCAGGTACGCCAGCGCGGAGAAGAGGCCCCGCATCCGCCGCACCTCGCTCATCAGTACCGCGGCGGCCAGCGGCAGCGGGTAGCCGAAGACGAGCGCGAGCAGCGCGAACCACAGCGTGTTCTGGACGGCCTTGCCCAGCAGCGGGTCCTGCAGCACGAACACGAAGTTGTCGAGCCCCACGAACTCGGGAGCGGTGACGAGGTTCGTCTCCTGGAGGCTCATGACGAGCGCGCGGCCGATCGGGAACCAGGAGAAGACGCCGAACACGAGGATCATCGGACTCGCGATGATCAGGGTGCTCAGACCGCCCTCACGCAGCCAGTCCCTTGGCGTGCGCCGCCGGGTGCGGCGCGGGCTCGGGCGTGACGGTGGTGGTGGTGCCGGAGCCGCGGCTCGCAGCGGGCTGGAGATGGTCGTCATCGTGGATCCTTCGCTTCGGTGGCCGGGCCGGCCCGCGTCGACGGGC
>NZ_JBHXBG010000229.1:0-7560 GCF_042726755.1 Promicromonospora sp. NPDC060271
GCCTTGAGATCGGTCAGTCAAACGACCGATCTCAAGGCAACCGACCGAAGTCGCGAGCGCAGGCGAGCAACTGACCGAAGTCAGCCGCGAACCCGTGGGGCGGTCAGCGCATGAGGTAGCCGATCGGGGTGCCGGCCGTGATCTGGGTGCCCTCCGCTGTCGCGTGCTCCAGGGTTCCCGCCGACTCCGCGACGAGCTGCGACTCCATCTTCATCGCCTCGACGACGGCGACGGGCTGGCCGTCGGCAACGGTCTCGCCGTCGGCCACGAGCCAGCGCACCAGGGTGCCGGGCATCGCGGGGAGCAGGGGCACGCGCCTGTCGTCCATCTCAGGGCCCGACGCCGGTGTCGCACCACCGGTCGTCGAGGCGGCGCCGGGTGCCGCGCTGCCAGGTCCCGTGCTCCCGGTACCCCCGCCCGCCGTCGGACCGAGTCCCGCGAACCCGATGCCGCCCGGCGTGCGCACCCGGTGCCGCTTGCCGTCGATCTCGACCCAGGTCTCCACGACCCCGGGCTCGACGACGGGTGCGGCGAGGGTCTGCGGATCGATCGATGCCAGCAGCTCGGTCTCTATCCACTGGGTGTGGACGGCGAACCCGGACCCGTCCGCCGAACCGCCGTCCGACCCCGTGAACGCCGGGTCGGTCAGGACCGCGCGGTGGAACGGCAGCACCGTCGGCACGCCCTCGACGACGGTCTCGGCGGCGGCCCGCCTGGCGCGCGCGAGCGCGGCCTCCCGGGTGGGCCCCCACACGACGATCTTGGCGAACAGCGAGTCGAACTCGCCGGGGATCACCGACCCGGACTCCACCCCGGCGTCCACCCGGACGCCCGGACCGGAGGGCGGCACGAACCGCTCGATGCGTCCCGGCCCGGGCAGGAACCCCCGCGCCGGGTCCTCGGCGTTGAGCCGCAGCTCGACGGCGTGCCCGCGCGGGGCGGGGTCCTCGGTCACGGACAGCGGCAGGCCGCTCGCGACGCGGAGCTGTTCGACGACGAGGTCCAGCCCGGTGGTCTCCTCCGTGACGGGGTGCTCGACCTGGAGGCGGGTGTTGACCTCCAGGAAGGACAGGGTGCCGTCAGCGCCCAGCAGGAACTCCACGGTTCCCGCGCCGCGGTACCCGGCCGCTGCGCACAGGTCGCGCGCCGACTCGTGGACCCGCTTGCACACCGCCGGGTCGAGGAACGGCGCCGGCGCCTCCTCGACCAGCTTCTGGTTGCGCCGCTGCAGGGAGCAGTCCCGGGTGCCCGCCACGACGACGTGGCCGTGGTCGTCGGCGATCACCTGCGCCTCGACGTGCCGGGGGCGCTCCAGGAACCGTTCGACGAAGCACTCGCCGCGCCCGAAGGCGGCCTCCGCCTCGCGCCGTGCGGCCTCGAACAGCTCGGGCACCTCCTCCAGGGTCCTCGCCACGCGCATGCCCCGCCCGCCGCCGCCGTGCGCCGCCTTGATGGCGAGCGGCAGGCCGTGCTCCTCGGCGAAGGCGAGCGCCGCGGCGGCGTCGGGCACCGGGCCGTCCGAGCCGGGCACCAGGGGTGCACCGACCGTCCGGGCCAGGTCGCGTGCGGCGATCTTGTCGCCCAGCAGCTCGATGGTGGCCGAAGTCGGTCCCACCCACACGAGTCCCGCCTCCTCGACGGCGCGCGCGGCGGCGGCGCGCTCGGACAGGAACCCGTAGCCGGGGTGGACGGCGTCGGCGCCCGACCGGCGGGCGACGTCGAGCAGCTTCTCGACCGACAGGTAGGTCTCGGCGGCGGTGCGGCCGTCCAGGGCCCAGGCCTCGTCGGCGAGGCGGACGTGCGGCGCGTCGGCGTCGCCGTCGGCGTACACGGCGACCGAACGGATGCCCAGGTCAGCGCAGGCGCGGATGATGCGGACCGCTATCTCGCCCCGGTTCGCGACGAGCACGGTGCGGATCATGGGGTGCCTCCTGGGCGGTTCTGGCCTTCGTGGTTCTGGATGGTGAAGCGGACGAGTGCGCCCGCGGGGAGCTGTCCGGCGAGCGGCACGTGGTCGGCGACGACCGCCCCGACCACCGGGTACCCGCCGGTCAGCGGGTGGTCGGCGAGGAAGAGGACCGGCTGTCCGTCCGGCGGAACCTGGATCGCGCCGGTGACGCAGCCCTCGCTCGGCAGCTCGGCGCCCTCGCGGTCGGGGACGCGGGCGAGCCGTTCGCCGTCCAGACGCAGCCCGATCCGGTTGGAGCGCGGGGTGACCAGCCAGTCCTGGCCGGTCAGCCGCGCGATGGTCGCGGCGTCGAACCAGTCGTCGCGCGGCCCCAGGACGATCGGCAGCACCGTCACCTCGCCGGGTGCCGGCAGGCTGTCCGACGGCGGCGCCTCGCCCGGGTCCGCTGCCGGGATCCCGCGTCCCGGGACGCCGACCGGCAGCAGGTCGCCGGACCCGAGCGGGTCCGGCCCCAGCCCGGCCAGCACGTCCGTCGCGCGGCTGCCGAGCACGGGCGGCACCTCGATCCCGCCGCGTACCGCGACGTAGGCGCGCACGCCCCGAACGGGCGGTGCGAGGCGCAGCTCGTCGCCGTCGTCCAGCGCGAAGGGCTCGCCCTGCCGGGGGCGGCGGTCGGGGCGCGCGGCTCCGGCGGCACCTGGTTCGGCGGCGCCCGGCTCGGCACCGCCCGATCTGTCGCCGCCCGGTCGGGCCGCACCCGGCCGCACCACGATGTCACCCACCGCCCCGGTCACCGCGAGCACCTGCGGGCCGTTGGCGCGCAGCCGTAGCCCGCCGACGGACTCGATGACCGCCGCGCCGGACGGGTTGCCCACGGCGCGGTTGGCCGCGCGCAGGCTCGGCCGGTCCAGCGCACCGGACGCCGAGACCCCGGCCCCCTCGGACCCGGGTCGCCCGAGATCCTGCACCAGCGCCTGCACCCCGGGGCTGACGACGACGAGCGCCCCGAGACGGTCCGCCTCGACCAGGCGATCAGGCACGGTCTCGAGCGGAGAAGCATGCCCAGGTGCTTGATGGGGGCGGCCCTTCGCGGCCGCCAGCGCGCGGACCGCCACGAACCGGACCTCGTCTCCGGGCAGCAGCAGGGCCGGGCGCTCCCGCGTCACGTCCCAGACGGGGGCGTCGGTGCGGCCGAGGAGCTGCCAGCCGCCGGGACTCTCCCGCGGGTAGACGCCGCTGTATGGCCCGGCGAGCGCGACGGACCCGGCCGGGACCCGGGTGCGCGGGCTCGCCCGCCGGGGGACCACCAGCTCGGGGTCGTCGCTGGTCAGGTAGGCGAAGCCGGGCGCGAACCCGACGAAGCCCACCGTCCAGGCCGCCGCGGTGTGCCGCCGGACCAGCTCCTCCGGGCTCCAGCCGAGCAGCCCGGCCGCCTCGGCGAGGTCGGCGCCGTCGTACAGCACGGGGATCTGGACGGTGCGTGCGGCGGAGGCGGCACGGCGTTCCAGCGGTCGGGTCCGCAGCTCCGCGGTCAGGGCGGACGCGGACACGGCCGAGGGCCGGAACGGCACCAGCAGCGTCCGGGCGCCCGGCACGGGCACGCCGACGCCCCGCACCGGATCGCTCAGGAGGGACTCGTACAGCGCGACCGCCTGGTCCAGGTCGTCGAGCTCGACCAGGAGAGCGTCGTCGCGGGCGGTCAGTACCCGCATCACGCTGCGGAGCCGCCGCCCGCCGGGGCGAAGGCCGTGAGCGCTATGCCCTCGGCGTCGAACACCTCGCGGATGCGCCGGGCCATGGCGACGGCGCCGGGGGAGTCGCCGTGCACGCACACCGAGTCGGCGTGCACGGCGACGTCGGACCCGTCCACCGCCGTCACGACGCCCTCGGTGACCAGACGCAGCATGCGGCGGGCGACGTCGTCGGCGTCGTGCAGCACCGCACCCGGCTCGCGGCGGGAGACCAGACGGCCTTCGGGCGTGTACGCGCGGTCCGCGAACGCCTCGGTGGCGGTCGCGAGCCCCGCCTCGGCCGCCGCGGCGAGGGCAACGCTGCCGGGCAGGCCGAGCAGCACGAGGCCCGGGTCGACCGCGGCGACCGCTGCCGCGACCGCCCGGGCCACCCGCTCGTCCACCTGTGCCGTGTTGTACAGCGCGCCGTGCGGCTTCACGTAGGTGACGACGCCGCCCTCGGCGTCGGCCAGGCCGCGGAGCGCGCCGATCTGGTACGCGACGTCGGCCTCGAGCTCGTCGTCCGGCACGTCCATGTTCCGGCGGCCGAACCCGGCCAGGTCGCGGTAGCCGACGTGTGCGCCGATCGTGACCCCGCGCGCGACCGCGGAGCGCACGGTGCGGCGGATGGACGCCGGGTCCCCGGCGTGGAAGCCGCAGGCGACGTTGGCGCTGGAGACGATGGCGAGCATCTGCTCGTCGTCGCCGAGGGTCCAGCGGCCGAAGCCCTCCCCGAGGTCGCTGTTCAGGTCGACGGCGCTCATGGTGCGGGTGTCCTTTCGATGGTGCGGTCTTTCGGTGGAGCGAGCTGCCGAGCCCGAGGCTCAGGCGGACAGCAGGTCGAAGATCGGGCCCACCGCGTTGACCGCCATGTACCAGGTGACCACGGCGGCCAGGGTGCCGACCACCAGGAGCCACCGCGGGTAGCGGACGGAGCCCAGCAGCGAGCCGCGGAACCAGCCGATGTACATGAACAGGGTCAGGCCGATGGGCAGGATGAGGCCGTTCACGCCGCCGACGAAGACGAGCAGCGTGGCGGGCGCGGTGCCGATCGCCAGGAAGACCACCAGCGAGACGATGATGAAGCCGACCGTCCACAGGTCCGCGGTGCGGCCCACGATCTTCGCGGAGAACACGGGCAGGAAGGAGACGGACGTGTAGGCGGCGCCGATGACGCTGGTGATCGCGGCGATCCAGAACACCGCGCCGAAGATGCGCAGGCCGGCCTCGCCGGCGGCGGCGGAGAACGCGTCGGCGCCGGGGTTGCCCGCGACGTCGAGCACGACGCCGGAGGCGACGACACCCAGGACCGCGAGGAACAGCACGTACCGCATGATGCCGGTGACGATGATCCCGCTGACCGCGGCCTTGTCGACCTCGCGGATGTGCTCGGGGCCCGCGGTGCCGGAGTCGAGCAGCTTGTGCGCGCCCGCATAGGTGATGTAGCCGCCGACGGTGCCGCCCACGATCGTGGTGATCGTGGCGAAGTTGATGGTGTCGGGCAGCACCGTCTGCCGCAGCGCCTCGCCGACGGGCGGGCCGGACAGGATCGCGACGATCACGGTCAGCACGATCATCACCACGCCGGCCACGATGACCACCCGGTCCACGACGGCCCCTGCACGCTTGGCGAGGAAGATCGCGATGGCGATGACCGCGCTGACCGCCCCGCCCACCCGGGGGTCGAGGCCGAACAGGGCGTTCAGACCCAGGCCCGCTCCGGCGGTGTTGCCGATGTTGAAGACGAGCCCGCCGAGCACGATGAGCACGGCCAGCACGTAGCCGCTGCCCGGCAGGGCGTCGTTGGCCAGCACGCTCGCACGCTTGCCGGTCAGCGTGATCATGCGCCAGACGTTCATCTGGACGGCGAGGTCCAGCAGGATCGAGACGAGGATGCCGAACGCGAAGGCGGCGCCGAGCTGCTGGGTGAAGGTGGCGGTCTGCGTGATGAAGCCGGGGCCGATGGCGGAGGTCGCCATGAGGAAGAGCGCGCCCAGCAGGGAGCGGCCGCGTGCGGAGGCGAACCGCCTGACCCCGGCGGTCGGAGGGCTCGTCGGCGTCTCTGCCGGCGAAGTGGTGGGCTCGTGGCTCGTGTCGGACATGGCGTCCTCCTGGTCGATGTGTTGAGCCGGATTGTTCAACAGTCAGGATGTTCCTCGTCAGATGTTTCCGCCGCATTGCGGAACATTGTCGATCATGACACGGCTCCGGTGCTGGGGAACAGCCCGGGACACCAGATTTTTACGTGGCCGACCCTGTTGGATTGTTCAACGAACCTCTACGGTCGTGACGACCACCTCCGAGGGGAGAAGTGACCGAATGCGCAGATCGAGAACGTTCAGACCACGTACCGCCGTCCGGGTGCGAGCGGGCGCCGTCGCCCTCGCACTGTGTGCTTCCACCGCCCTGGCGTCCCCGGTCGCAGCCCAGGCCGCGTCCGGGCCAGGCTCCGGGTCCGGAGCGGGCTGCCTCGACCCGAGCCTGCAGCTCTCGGTCGAGGAGAGCCGTCTGGCCGCTCGCCTGCCCGACGCCGCCGACCCGGCCGTCCCCGCCGACAGGACCTACGCCCGCACCGTCATCGAGGGCGGCGGGTTCGGCGGGTACACGGCCGCCTTCACCGCGGCCCTCTGCCGCACCCGGACGCTCGACAGCGCGACGGCGCTGGCCGCGCGCCAGGGTGAGGCCCTGTGGGACGCCGCCGTCCGCCGGGCCCAGAGCGACGGCCACGTACGCGGTGACCTGCCCGCGAGCGACGACCGCCCGCTGTACTGGACCCGCGTCGAGGCCATGGCGGTGCTGCGGCAGTGGGCGCCGCGCGGCGGCCTCACCGACGCCGAGCGGGCCGACCTCGTCGAGACGTTCGACAAGGCGGCGCGCGGCATGTTCGACATCGACCTGCCGCCCGGCGACGACGTCCTGCGCGTGATCGTGAGCGGCTTCGACGTCTACACGCTCGACGGCGGCACCACCTCCTCGGCGCCGGGCACGGTCGGTAACAACATCCGGCACGGCAACCCGTCGGGCGCCACGGCGCTCTCGCTGGACGGCACCACCTACCGCACCGACGACGGCAAGCTCGCCCACGTGGAGGCGTACACGCTGCCGGTGAGCTACCGCGAGTTCCAGGAGGGCTACCTGGAGGACACGGTCGGGCCGTTCATGCGCCCCGGACCACGGCAGGTCGACGCCTCGCTCACCGTGAGCCAGGCCGGCGGTTCCCAGTTCAACCTGGAGCAGTGGAACGCCCGCTACCACGGCGTCTCCCTCGGCAACGATCGCCTCGCGCCCTGCCCCCGCATCGGCGGCGTGCCGCAGCTCGCGATCGACAACCCGGGCTGCAACAGCCAGGTCGTCGACCGCTGGGGCGGCGGCGACGGGCTCACCGACCCGCCGCAGTGGACCACGGCCAGCCTGCCGGTCGCCGAGATGATCGCCGCGAACACCGGCGCCGACGTGCCCCGCCCGCCGGGCGACACCTGGCCCGACCCGTCGGTGGCCTTCGGCGTCGTCTGGAACACCAGCTATACGCAGTTCTCCGACTGCGCGTCACCCGTGCTCACGACCTTCAACAACCCGCCGCCGGTCACCTACCCGCCGGCCGCACCGCCCGTGCCCCCGGCCGCGGGTTCCTGCTCGTACAGCGGCGGAGGCGGCAACTACCTCTCGAACGAGAGCGCCTACCGCAACACGCTGCTGCGGGACCGCGCCGGGCTCGACATCCCGGCCGGGCACATCCACACGCCGGACATGCAGCACTTCGAGACCACGTTCGGCGTGACCGACCCGACGTTCGACGCGTGGCGCACCTCGATCGCGGCCCAGGCCCGCAACCTGGTCCACGCGGTCCTGGACACGGTCGACTGACCCGCCCAGATCGTTGAGTGCTGGCTATCTGCGGGTTCACGAGGCGATCTCCCGCAG
>NZ_JBHXBG010000230.1:0-7496 GCF_042726755.1 Promicromonospora sp. NPDC060271
GGGTGCCGATGGCGGTCGCCTCCGGCTCCTCCGGCTCCGCGATCACCGCCGTCCTCACCGGCACCGGCGTCTCCTCCCGCACTGGCGCGGGCGCCGCCTGCGGCCGCACCCCCTGGCGTCCCTCGGGCGCCCGCAGCCAGCGCGGCGCCCACCAGTTCGCGCTCCCGAGGAGCTTCACGCTCGCCGGGAGCAGCACGAGCCGTACCAGCGTCGCGTCGATGAGGACCACGAGCGCCATGCCGAGGCCGACCATCTTGAGGTAGACGACCCCCGACGACAGGTACACGAGGAACGACAGGGCGAGGATGCCTGCGGCCGTCGTGACGAGCGGGGCCGAGAGCTGCAGGCCGCGCGCGACGGAGTCCTCGAGCCGGCGGCCGGCGTCGTGCTCCTGGAGGATGCGCGACAGCAGCAGCACCTCGTAGTCCATGGAGAGCCCGAACGTCACGCAGAACATGAGGATCGGGATGGACAGGTCAAGGGTTCCGGTGGCGGTGAACCCGAGCAGGCTGCTGAGGTTGCCGTCCTGGAAGACCCAGACGAGCACCCCGCCGAGGACCGACAGGCTCAGCAGGTTGAGCACCGCCGCCTTGAGCGGCAGCACGATGCTGCGCACCGACAGCATGAGCACGAGCGTGCTCACCACCAGGACGAAGACGAACACCCACGGCAGCCGCTCGACGAGCGCCGAGCGGTAGTCGTCGAGCACCGCGGGATACCCGCCGACGACGGCCCGGGCACCCTGGCCGGCACCCGCGTTCCACGTATCAGCGATGGCGCGTACGTCGGTGACCAGCCCGTACGGGTCGGTGTCCAGGCGCTCCGACGTCGGGACGACGACCACCGGCGCCGCGAACGTCTCGGGCGCCGGGCCGACCGCCGCGCCGTCGACGTACCGCTCGCCGCCGCCGTGCGCCTCGGCGACGCCGTCGACCGTGGAGAACGCCTGGGCGAGGCTTGCCGACTGCTCCGCCGGCCAGGCCTCGCCCGAGCTCGGGAGGGCGAAGAGGCTGTCGGCCACCTCGCTGTCGAAGTCGGCCCGGATGGCGTCCTGGACCTGGCGGCTGGTCGTCTCGGCGGGCAGGATCCGGTCGTCCGGCGGGCCGACCCGCAGCCCGAGCAGCGGAGCCCCCAGGGCGAGCACGAACACGCCGGCCAGCGCCACGTACACGACGGGGCGCCGCATGGTCCGCCGCGCCACGCGCTCGAACCAGCCGGTCGGTGTGGTCGGCAGGGCGGCACGCGACAGGTCGAGCCGCTCCCCCAGCAGCGCCAGCACGGCAGGCAGCACGACGACGGCGCCCAGGCTCGCCACCAGCACGACGGCCACGCCGGCGTACGCGAACGACCGCAGGAACGGGAACGGGAGGAGCAGGAGGCCGAGCAGCGAGGCGGACACCGCCGCGCCGCTCACGAGCACCGTCATACCGGCGCCCCGCACCGCCTCGGCAGCGGCGCGGGCGGGCGAGAGGCCCGCCGCCCGTCCCTCCGCATGCCGGGCGATGATGAACAGGCCGTAGTCGACGCCCAGGGCTATCGCCATGACGAGCACGAGGTTCGCCGCGAACGTCGAGACGTCCGTCAGCGCCGCGACGATCCGCAGCGCACCCATCGACCCGATGATCGTGACGATGCCGAGGGCCAGGATCAGCGCCGCCGGGACGACCCGGCGGAACACGAGGACCAGCAGCAGGAACACGCCGGGCAGCACGATCGCCTCGGCGAGACCGAAGCCCCGCCGCGCCTCGTCGGAGACCTGGCGGAACACCTCCTCCTGCCCGCCGAACGCGACGGTGACGGGGCCGCGGTCACCGGACCACTGCGCCGACAGCTCGCCCACGAGCGCACGTGCCTCGGTGGCCTCGCCCGCGGCCCGCGCGACGATCAGCGCCTGGCTCCCGTCGCCGCTGCGGAGCACCTCCCAGTCGTCGGACGACCAGTAGGAGAAGACGTCCTCGATGCCCGGCTCGGCGTCGAGCGCCGCCTCGACCTCGCCCGCCGCCGCGGCGACGTCGGGCTGGTCGACGTCGCCGTCGCGTGCCGTGACCAGCACGGTGACATTCGGCGGGCCGCTGCCGAGGCCCGCGAGCTCCTCCTGGGCGAGCACGGCCGGCGACCCGGGGGTCTCGAACCGGGCGAGCTGGAGCTGCGGGAGCGTGCCGGCGGCGAGGACCCCGGCGACCACGAGGACCAGGGCACCGATGAGCAGGACCCGCCTGGGCCGCCGGGTGACGGCGTCGCCGAGCCTGCCGAGCGTGTCGTTCCGTTCCATCTGTGCGCCTTCCATCTGCGCCTTTTCCATCAGAGGTTCTCCGCGTCGAGCCAGGAGGCGAGCCCGTCAAGAGCCACCTCGTGCCGGCGGGCAAGGTCGAAGTAGTGGCCGGCGTCGGGCACCTCGACCAGGGTCGTCGACGGTGCGCCGGCGAACAACGTCTTGTGCACGCCGCCGAGCTGTACGCGTGCGTCGTTCTCCCCGTAGAGGAACAGGACGGGCACGTCGATCTCCCGCAGCCGCTCCGCGTCGACCATCACGCCGGAGAGCTGGGAGACCATGTCGCCGCACGGGTGCTTGTTCTGCTTCCCCGCGCTGTACTCGACGACCTCCGGGTCGGTGTCCGCGAAGTTGCCCTCGACGAACTCGCGCCGGCCCAGGTCGTACAGGGCGTAGCCGGACGGGTCGTCCGGCTCCTCGGAGGGCGTGCCGCCGGACAGGCAGGAGCCGAGCGCCGCCTGGAACCGGGCGGTCGCCTCGTCGGTCAGCCCGCCGTCGGCCCAGCCGGAGACGACCAGGCCGTCCACGTCGCCGTACGAGATCGCCTCGAGCTGCGCGACCTGCCCGCCGTTGGAGTGCCCGAGGGTGGTCACCTCGGTGAACTTCGGCGCGGGCGTCTCACCCTCCCACTCGTAGTCGCCGGACCGCAGCGCCTCGATGATCTGGTGCAGCATGTCCGCCTGCGAGCCGACGCACATGTGCCGCCCGTCGGGCCGGTCGCTGGAGTCGTAGCCGAGCCGGTCGATGGTGAGCGAGGCGTGGCCTCGTTCGGCCATCTCGTACGAGTGGTGGAAACCCTCGACGGGCACCCGCCAGTACCACTCGCCCGAGGCGATGCCGTGCTCGTACACCGTGACCGCCCCGCCGCCGCCGAGCATGGTCGCCGGGCCGGTGAGGTGGCCGCGGATCGTGTAGGTCTTGCCGTCGGACGGGCACGCGAGCGCGGACGTGTTGCGGTTGACGACCGAGAACGAGACCGCCTCGTCGACGACGCCCGACGGGACGTCCAGCACGGGCTCGTCCGTCTCGGTCGCCGGCTCCGCGGGGAGCGCCACCTCTGCCACGGGGGCGGAGACCGCCGGCGCGTCCTTCTCCGCGTGCGCGCCGGCCGCCGCCGGGCCGACGAGGGCGGCGCCCACGACGGCGATGCCGAGCACGGCGAGCGCCAGGGTTCTACCTCGATGTGGTGTGCTCATCAGTGCTGGTTCCTTCACCTCTCGGGTACGGTCCGCCGGCGGGTCCGCCGGCATCGTCGTGCGGATGCGGTTCGATCGGTTCACAGGAGCCCCTCCGCCCGGTACCAGTCGGCCTCGTCGCGCAGGGTGTCCGCCGCCGGCCGGAACTCGACGCCCAGTTCCTGCCGCACCCGGTCGGAGCTGACGCGCGCCTTGTCGCCCTGGACGAGGACCTCGGCCCCGGCCCGGTTCGCGACGTCCTCGCGGCCCGTCAGCCGGTTGACCGCGCCGAGGCCCGACGCGAGGGCGAGCGTGAGCCCGCCCGGCAGGGCGCGCGGGGCACGGCGCCCCGTCTCGCTCGCGATCACCGCCGCGACGTCGCGCAGCCGCTCCCACCTGCCGGCCGCGACGTACCGGCGGCCGCTGACCCCGCTCTCGAGCACCCGGACGCAGACCTCGGCGACGTCACGTGCGTCGACCATGCTGTTGCCGACGTCGGGCAGGACGGGCACCTCACCCCGGGCGATCGACAGGAAGAGCCGGCCCGACGACGTCGGGCCGCTGTCGCCAGGGCCCCACATCCAGCCGGGCAGGACCATCGGGACCGACGGGCGGCGTCCGCGCGCCACGTGCGCCTGGACGACCGCCTCGGCCGCGACCTTGCTCGCGGCGTACCCGTTCACGGCGTCGGCGGGCGGTGGCGACTGCTCGTCGGCGGGTGCCGACACGTCCCCCCTGGCGAGCGCCGCGGTGGAGCTCACGTGCACGACGGTGCGGATGTCGTGCCGCTCGGCCGCGGCCAGGAGGCGGCCCAGCGCCGTCACGTTGGTCTCGTACAGGAGCCGGGGGTCGGCGCCGGGCAGGTAGTACTCCCGGAAGTACGCGGCGGCGTGCACCACCGAGCCGACGTCGGGCAGGACCTTGTCCCAGACGTCCGGGTCGACGGTGTCGCCGACGACCACCCGTACCTCGGGCAGCAGGAGCCGCGCGGCGCGCTCGCCGTCCCGGGCGAGCACCGTGACGGGGCGGTCCTGCTCGACGAGCCGGCGCACCACCGACGAGCCGAGGAGTCCGGTGGCGCCGGTGACGAGAACTGGGTCGGTCATCTTTCCTCCGCGGTGGTGGCGAGGACCGGTACCCGGTCCGATGGGGGCTCCTGGGTGGTGCCGGGCGCCGCCGTGCCGTTCTCCGAAGTGGGTGCCACGGCGGGAGCTGGTCCCTCCTCGTGCCACCCGATACGGGCGTGCAGCCGGCGCAGCGGGCCGGGCGCCCACCACGTCCACCGCCCGGTGAGGGCCATGAAGGCAGGGACGAGGGTGGTGCGCACGACGGTCGCGTCCACGAGGACCGCCAGCGCCACGCCGAAGCCGAGCATCTGCGTGTTGGCGATCCGGGACGAGCCGATGGCGATGAGCACGGTGGCGAGGATGAGCGCGGCGGCCGTGATGACGCCTCCGGTGCGCTGCATGGCGGTGGCGACGGCCTCCCGCAGGTCGCCCGTGCGCCGGTGCTCCTCGACGGTCCGGGCGAGGAGGAAGACGCCGTAGTCCATGGAGAGCCCGAACGCGACGCACGCCATGAGCACGGGGACCGTCGTGTCGATGTAGCCGGTGGGTGTGAACCCGAGCAGGCCGGCGAGGTTGCCGTCCTGGAACACCCACACGATCGCGCCGAGCATCGCGGTGAGGCTGAGCCCGTTGGCGAGGACCGCCTGCAGGGGCAGCACGACGCTGCCGGTCAGGAGGAAGACGATGACGAGCGCCGAACCGATGGCGATGGCGAGCGCGATGGGCAGCAGGCTCCCGATCGAGTCCTGGCTGTCGACGAGCGTCGCGGGCTGTCCGCCGACGGAGAAGTTCTCGGCCTCCGGCAGGGCCCGGATCTCGCGCGCCATCTCCTGGGCACGGGCACTGGCCAGCGGGATGTCGGCGTCCGCCGTCACGGTGAGCAGGACCGGGTGGTCGCCGGGAGCCGGTACCACGAGGTCGCCGACGACCGTCGAGACGGAGGCTCCGGTGCCGGGCACCGGCTCGACGTCGTCGACGCCGTCGATGCGCAGGACGGCGTCGCGCACCGCGTCGATGTCGTCGGTGTCGCTGCCGGCCGGGAGCATCAGGGTGGCCATGGACTCGCCGCCGGAGGTGAACTCGTCCCGCAGGAGCTGCTGCGCCGCGCGTACCGGCGAGTCCTCGGCGAGCTGCCGGAAGTCCGCCTCGCCGAAGGCGACGCCCCGGAACGGGAGGGCCAGGATCAGGAGGCCGGCGCCGACGGTGAGGGCGACCACCCACCGGTGCCGCATGACGCTCCGGGTCCACGAGGCCCAGGCGCCGACGGTCGGCCCGCCGGTCGCCGTCGCCGGTGTCGCGGGCGCCGTCGGCGGTGCCGCTGCCTTCCGGCGGCGCGACAGCCGGCTACGGCCGGGCCGGAGCCGGTCACCGAGGAGCGTCAGCACCGCTGGAAGCACGAGCAGCGCGGCGAGCGCCGACAGCGCCACCACCGCGACGCCGGCGTAGGCGAACGACCGGAGGAAGTACAGCGGGAAGATGAGGAGCGACGACAGCGCCGCCGCGACGGTGATGGCGGAGTAGAGCACGGTCCGGCCGGCCGAGCCGACGGTGTTGTGCACCGCCGTCGCGACGTCGTCGGTGGCGACCAGCTCCTCGCGGAAGCGCCGGACCACCAGCAGCGCGTAGTCGATGGCGAGGCCGAGGCCGAGGGCCGTCGTGAGGTTGATCGAGAAGACCGAGACGTCGGTGAACAGCGTCAGGCCCATCAGGACCGCGTTGGTGCCCATGACGGAGGCGAGACCGACGGCGAGCGGCAGGCCCGCTGCGAGGAAGCCGCCGAAGACGACGAGCAGGATGACGAGGGTGATGGGCAGCACGATCAGCTCCGCGCGGGCCAGGTCCTCGCGGATCGTCGCCTGGAGCTCCGCGTAGACGGCGCCCGGGCCGATGACCGCCACGTCCAGCCCGTCCCGCTCGCCGGCGAACCGGTCCTGGATGTCCGCCACCGCTTCGTTGACCGCCTGCTCGTCGCCTGCCACGCGGGCCGCGACGATCGCATGCCGGCCGTCCTCGGAGCGCAGCGCGCCGACCGGCGTGCGCCAGTACGACGAGACCCCCTCGACGCCCGGGGTCTCGGCCAGCCGCTCGGTCAGGCGGAGGCCTGGCGCGGCGACGTCGGGCGACGCCACGTCCTTCGGCGCCGTGACCAGCAGCACGACGTCGGGAGCCGCCTGCGGGGCGTGCTCCTCGACGGCCGCGGCGACCAGCGACGACTCGGCGGAGGGATCGGTCACGCCACCCGCGCCGAGCCGGCTCTCCACGCCGCTGCCGAGGACCGCGCACAGGGCGATGAGGGTCCCCGCCACGGCGAGGAGCAGGCGTGGGCGCCGCGTTGCTAGCGCAGCGATATGGTTGAACATTGAAGGCCTCCGTGGCGCCTACAGTAGAATATGTCGATCATAGGTTGGACGTATGGATTTCCGCAATGTTCACGGCAGCGGTCATCGACGCCCGCAGAAAGGAGTTGGCAGTGGGAATCTCAGAACGAACGCCGCTGTCACAGACCATCGGATACCGCCTGATCAAGGTGGGCGAGATGGCCATGGAGACAGCCGAGCAGGTACTGGCGCCGACGGGGATCAAGCCGAGGCACTTCAACGTGCTCTCCACGCTGATGGTCGACGCGACCCTGTCCCAGCGTGAGCTGAGCACGGCCCTGGGGATCGACCCGAACGTGATGGTCGACCTCATCGACGAGCTCGAGCGACAGGGCTTCGCCCGACGTGAGCGGAGCCCCGTCGACCGCCGTCGCCACATAGTCGTGGTGACCCCGAAGGGGAAGGCGGCACTCACGAAGGCCCAGGCCGCGGTCGTCGACGCAGAGGAAGAGTTCCTCGGCGTCCTGACCACGGACCAGCGTCAGGTCCTGTTCGAGGCCGTCGGCGTCCTCCTGGGTCTGGCACCGGTGCCGCGGGCGGGCTGAGCAGCCCACCCGCGGACCGACGGGCTGACGTGCCATCGGGCCTGCCGATGGCCTGTCTC
>NZ_JBHXBG010000231.1:0-7486 GCF_042726755.1 Promicromonospora sp. NPDC060271
CCCCCGGAGGCCCGCGTGCGCCGTTCGGTAAGGGTGCTGTCAGCCATCGAGCAGGTCGGCCTTGCCTTCGTCGTACGAGCTCTGGAGCCCGTCCAGCACCTCGTCCGGCGTCTTGGACCGGTTGACGAGTGACTGCAGCTCGCTGACGATCACGTCGTAGTAGCCGGCCACCGGCCAGTCGGGGTAGAACGCCAGGCCGTCCGCGTCAAGGATCGCCTGGAAGTTCTCGGTCAGCTCCCGCGTGCGCTCGTCCTCGATGACCGAGGCGTCGCCCGCCACCGGCAGGCCGCCCTCGGCCGCGAGGATGTTCTGCACCTCCGGGCGGAGCGTGATGTCGATGAACTCCTCGGCGAGGCTCGGGGAGTCGGCGTTCGCGGGGACCACCCAGAGGTTGCCGGACGAACCCGTGTGCAGCGTGTTGCCCGGGAAGTTGAACTGGCCCCAGTCGGCCTCGACCTCGGTCGCGAGGCGGCCGAACCACCAGGACCCGCTGACCATGAGCGGGTAGGTGCCGTCGATGAACGAGACGCCCATGTCCTCGGCGGTGAGCGCTGCCGAGTCGGAGGCGATGTAGCCCTTCTCGATCCACTCGTCCAGCTTCTCGGTGGCCTGCGTCATGGCGTCGTTGTGGAAGTCGACATCGTTTGCGAACAGCTGGTAGTCGTCCACGAGCGCACGGTCGCCGTAGGCGAGGACGAGCTCGTACCAGAGCTGGCCGAGCGGGTACTCGGCGCCGGCCTCGGCCAGCGGCGTGATGCCCTCCTGCTTGAAGGCGGCCAGGACGTCCTCGAACTCGTCGAGCGTCGTCGGCACCTCCAGCCCGTGCTCGGCGAACATGTCCTTGTTGTAGTAGACGCCCACGAACTCGCCGTAGTTGGGCACCCCGTACCACTCGCCGGAGCCCATGCGGCCCTGCTCGTCGTACGTGGCGGTGGTGGCCAGCGAGCCGGTCAGCTTCTCGTCCCAGCCGCGTTCGGTCGCGGCGTCTGTCAGCGGTGTCAGCAGGCCCTGCGCCGCGAGCTGACCCGCCGTCGCGTTGCCCTTGTTGAACTCCATGACGTCGGGCACGTCGTCGCCGGTGAGCACGATCTTGGCGTTCTTCTGGATCTGCTCGAACGTCTGCTTCTCGACGTCGACCGTGACGTCGGGGTTCTCCTCCTCGAAGATCTTGACGGCCTCGGCCCAGGCCTTGCCCATCGCCGAGTCCTCGTTCTCGTAGTGCCAGATCGTCAGCGTGCTGTCGTCGGTGTCGCCACCGCCACCGCCCTGGCCGGTGCAGCCGGTCAGGGCCAGCGCACCGGCCATCGCGGCCGCTACGGCGGTCATGGTCCGCTTGTGCTTCATCGCATCTCCTTGGTTTCGCGTCGCCGCTGGGGCAGTGGGCTGTGCGGGCTCGGCGCCGAGGTACCACGTGGTACCTCCGGCCGGGCCGTCGGACGGCTGAGCGTGATCGTCGAGGAACCCTCGGGGGACGGTCGTCCGGTGGTCGCGACCAGCGCCCCACATCGATTGGTCCTCGGCATCCTTACCCTCTCGGCCGCGCCCAGACCCCTGCGTCTGGATCGTCGAAGCGTTTCAACACGCTAACCCTAGGCGCTGGCTTGTGTCCAGTACCCGACCTCTGGCAAGTGGACTAGGCTTCCATCGAAGCGCTTACCTGGCATGCGGCACACTGGTGTGCCGGTGCCCTCGCGCACCGCCTGCCGCCGCACAGGACACTGCGGTATCGATCCGAGAGGAGCACCGTGGCTACGATCGACGACGTCGCCAAGGCGGCGGGGGTCTCGACCTCAACCGTGTCCTACGTACTGTCGGGCAAGCGGCCGATCTCCGCGCCGACACGGGCTCGTGTCGAGCGCGCCATCGACAAGCTCGGCTACCGGCCGCATGCCGGAGCGCGGGCGCTGGCCTCGTCCCGCACCAACGTCATAGCCCTCATGGCACCCCTCCGGGTGGGCGTCAGCGTACCCGTGATCATGCAGTTCGTGGCAGGTGTCGTGACGCGTGCGCGAGACTTCGACCACGACGTCCTCCTCCTCACCCAGGACGACGTGAGCGGCCTCGACCGGGTGACCGGCGGCTCCATGGTGGACGCGCTGGTGATGATGGACATCGAGGCGGACGACCCGCGCGTGCCCCTCGTCGCGGCCGCCAAGCAGCCGACGGTGCTCATCGGCCTGCCGCAGGACCCGGAGGGCCTCAGCTGTGTCGACCTCGACTTCGAGGCCGCCGGCCGCCTGGCCGTGCGGCACCTCGCGGGCGCCGGCCACACCGACGTCGCACTCATCGGCTCCCCGCCCGAGGTGCTGCAGCGGCACACGTCCTACGCCGAACGGCTGATGCGCGGGCTGCGGAGCCAGGCCAAGCTCTCCGGCGTGACGGTCGAGGTGGAGGCGTGCGACTCCTCGCCGTCCGGCGCCGCGAGCGCTGTGGACACGCTGCTGGCGACCGCGCCGGAGACCACGGGGATCATCGTGCACAACGAGGGCGCGCTCCCCCACGTGCTGTCCCGCCTGGCCGAGCGCGGCATAGCGGTCGGCACCGACATCTCCGTCGTGGCGGTCTGCCCCACCGACGTGGCACTCTCCCAGCGGATCCCGATGACCAGCATCGACCTGCCCGCCGAGGGGATCGGCAAGGTCGCCGTCGACATGGTCATGGCCCGTCTCGAGGGTGATCACCCGTCCGAGACGAGGCTGCTCGCGCCCGTGCTCACCGAGCGAGCGAGCTCGACGAGCGGCCCGGCCGACCCGTTGGACTGAAGGCAAGCGCTTCGCTGTCTCCCACCTGCGGCACCCCCATCTCGGGGGTGAGCGCAGGCCGGGACATGCGGTCTTTCGTGGCCGAACCGTGAACTATTGGTCATTGCACGGCAAGACATCCGTCTGGTATTAATGTCGAAGCGCTTCGACGAATCGACTACGATTCGCCGTCCGCAACCACACAACGAAGTGGCCGATCACGAGGGAGTGACAGGTGAGCCTCACCCAGGGAGCGCGGCCGGAGGTGCTCGGCGCGGGCATTCCGCCGGGCACCGGACCAGCCGGTGCAAGCAAGGGCCGCGGTCGTGGCCGACGTCGCGAGCCACCGTCGCACGGCAAGACCTCGCGGTCGATGTTCTTCGTCATCCTGCCGTTCCTCGTGCTCGTCTTCGTGTTCTCGTACCTGCCACTGCTCGGCTGGGTGACGGCGTTCTACGACTACAAGCCGGCCCTCGGCCTCGGCGGGAGCGAGTTCGTCGGATGGCAGTGGTTCGAGATCCTGGTCTCGTCCGAGACGCAGCTCCAGCAGATCGGCCAGGTCATGGTGAACACCCTCGCCATGAGCTTCCTCGGTATCGCGACGTCGATACTGCCGCTCTTCTTCGCGATGCTGCTCAACGAGATCCGGTTCGCCTGGTTCCGGAACCTGGTGCAGACGCTCACGACGCTCCCGAACTTCATCTCGTGGGTGCTCGTGTACATGATCGCGTTCTCGATGTTCTCCACGTCGGGCCTGGTCAACACCACGCTGCACGACTGGGGCCTCATCACGGTCCCGATGAAGTTCCTGGACAGCGACCAGCACGTCTGGCTGACCATGCTCGCCTGGAGCCTGTGGAAGGGCCTGGGCTGGGGCGCGATCCTGTACCTCGCGGCGATCACGGGAATCGACCAGTCGCTGTACGAGTCGGCGCGGATCGACGGCGCCAACCGGTTCCAGCTCATGCGCCACATCACGTTCCCGATGCTCATGCCGACCTTCGTGGTGCTGCTGGTCCTCTCCATCGCCAACATCCTGAACAACGGCATGGAGCAGTACTACGTCTTCCAGAACGCCTTCAACAGGGAGACCATCCAGGTCCTCGACCTGTACGTCTACAACGTCGGTCTGACCGGGAACAGCCTGTCGCTCGCGACGGTCCTCAGCATGCTCAAGAGCCTCGTCTCGCTCGCACTTCTGCTCGCCGCCAACGCGATCGCCAAGCGCGTCCGCGGGTCGTCGATCATCTAGGAAAGGACCGACGTCGTGACCACAACGGACACCGGGCCCCGCCTGCGCAACGCCCGCGGCGACATCCCGTTCGCCCTCGTCAACTACACCGGCTTCCTGCTCTTCGCGCTGGTGTGCGGCTACCCGTTCTACTACCTGATCATCAACTCGGTCAGCGCCAACGACATCAGCGCGCTCGGCGATGTGCGCCTGTGGCCGGTCGGCCTGCACCTGTCGAACTACGAGCAGGTCCTCGGCCTGCCGGGACTGACCGGCTCGATGCTGGTCTCGATCGCGCGCACCGTGATCGGCACCGGGACCACGGTCCTCGCGTCGGCGTTCCTCGGCTTCATGTTCACGCAGGAACGCCTGAAGAACCGCTCCCTCTGGTACCGGTTCATCATCTTCACGATGTACTTCAACGCCGGCCTCATCCCGGTGTACATCACGATCCACACGCTCGGGCTGACCAACAACTTCTGGGTCTACATCCTCCCGGCGATCGTGCAGCCCTTCAACATCATCCTGGTCAAGACGTACGTGGAGTCGCTGCCCCAGTCGTTGCAGGAGGCCGCCGAGATCGACGGCGCCGGGATCGTGACGATCTTCTTCCGGATCATCCTCCCGAACATGACGCCGATCCTCGCGACGGTGGCGATCTTCTCCGCCGTGGCTCAGTGGAACTCGTTCCAGGACACGCTGCTCTACGTCACGGACCAGAAGCTCTACCCGCTGCAGTACACGCTCTACACGTACCTCAACCAGGCCAACAGCCTGGCTCAGGCGGCACAGAACGCACAGGGCGACCTCGGCTCGATCGTCTCCGCCGCCACGACGCAGACGCCGACGTCGATCCGCATGACCGTCGCCGTGATCGTCGTGCTCCCGATCATCTTCGTCTACCCGCTGTTCCAGCGGTACTTCGTCAAGGGCATCATGCTCGGCGCGGTCAAGGGCTGACCCCGCCTCCATGGATACACAAAGGAGTGTCATGAGATCTCACAAGGCCATAGCGATGATGGCGGCTCCGCTGCTGGGGATACTCTCCCTCGCGGCCTGCACGCCGGCAGGGTCGTCCGACGACACCGAGGCGGTGTCGATCGACCAGGACTGGTCGACGGCGGACCCGATCACGATCGACGTCTTCGACGTCCCGGCCAACTACCAGGGCATCCAGAGCGGCTGGTTCGGCAAGCTCGTCAAGGACAAGTTCAACATGGAGCTGAACATCATCGCTCCGAACGTCGCGGGCGGCGGTGACACGCTCTACAACACCCGCGTCGCGGGCGGCGAGCTCGGCGACCTCGTCCTGGTCGGCAAGGGCCAGCAGCTCGACGAGCTGGTCGAGGGTGGTCTCGTGCTCGACGCGTCCCCCTACTACGACTCCATGAAGAACCTGGCCGCCTACGACGTGGCGGTCCAGAAGCTGAACGACGGCAAGGACGGCGTCTACGGCTTCCCCACCTCGGCCACCACGCTGAAGCCGACCGAGCCGGCCCAGAACATCGACCCGACGTTCGGGCCCTTCCTGCGCTGGGACTACTACGCCGAGGCCGGCTACCCGGAGATCGGCACCCTCGAGGACCTCCTGCCCGTGCTCAAGGAGATGCAGGACGCCCACCCCAAGGCCGACAACGGCAAGCCCGTCTACGCCATCTCCCTGTTCAAGGACTGGGACGGCAACATGATGGTGATGGGCAAGCAGCCGACCACCCTCTTCGGCTACGACGAGATGGGCTTCGTGCTCGCCAAGGCCGACGGCTCGGACTACCAGAGCATCGTCGACTCCGACTCGGAGTACGTGCGCGCGCTGAGGTTCTACAACGAGGCGAACCAGATGGGCCTGGTCGACCCCGAGTCGACCACGCAGAACTACGACACGATGTTCGCCAAGTACCAGGCCGGCCAGGTGCTGCTCTCCTGGTGGCCGTGGCTGGGCCAGTCGGCGTACAACACCGAGAAGAACATGGCCGACGGCAAGGGCTTCCAGCTCGTGCCGATGCAGGACCAGAAGATCTTCACGTACGGCGCCGACGTGTACGGCGGCGGGCTGGTGTACGCGATCGGCTCGAAGGCCGAGGACCCGGCTCGCATCGCGGCGTTCATCGACTGGCTCTACTCGCCGGAGGGCGTTCGTGCGACCTCGTCCGACACCATGGGCGCCGCCGGCCCCAAGGGCCTGACCTGGGAGGACGGCCCGGACGGGCCGGTGCTCACCGACTTCGGCCGCAAGGCGATCCTCGAGGGTGACGCAGATGTGCCTGCCGAGTGGGGCGGCGGCAAGTACAAGGACGGCAGCTCCGCGCTCAACGCGTCGGCGGTGCTGCCCGCCGAGGAGGACCCGGAAACGGGCTTCCCGTACAACTACAAGTCCTGGCCGAGCTACCAGGAGACCGTCGCCAACCCGCTGACGGACGACTGGAGCGCACACATGGGCGGCGCCAAGACGACCATGGAGTACCTGGAGAAGAGCGACCAGATGCTCGTGGCACCAGGATCCGGCTATGCCGCCCCGACCGACTCCTCCGAGATCGAGGCGGCCCGGAACCAGGTGAAGGCCAGCATCGTCGAGCACTCCTGGAAGATGGCCTTCGCCAAGGACGACGCCGAGTTCGACGCCCTGCTCGCCGAGATGCAGGAGACGGTCAACGGCCTCGGCTACGAGAAGGTCCTCGAGGTCGACATGACCAACGCCAAGGACCAGAACGCAGCCCGCGTCGCGGCCGCCGAAGAGCTCGGCTGAGCACCCACCGCTGCCGTGCCGCACAGCTCGTGCGGCACGGTTCCGCGCACCACAGTTCCATGCAAAGCAAGGGAGCGTCATGAGAACACGCAAGGCCACGGCGATGCTGGTGGCTCCACTGCTGGGGGTGTTGTCCCTCACCGCCTGCACGGGGTCAGGTACGCCGGACGACGTCGAGGCGGTGTCGGTCGACCAGGACTGGTCCAAGGCCGAGCCGCTGACCGTCGACGTCTTCGACGGGGTGGCCAACTACCAGGGCATCCAGGGCGGCTGGTTCGGGAAGATCGTCAAGGACAAGTTCAACATCGAGCTGAACATCCTCGCCCCGAACGTCGCGGGCGGCGGCGACACGCTGTACAACACCCGCGTCGCCGGTGGCGAGCTCGGCGACCTCATCATCGTCGCCAAGGGCAAGCAGGCCGACGAGCTGGTCGAGGGCGGCCTGGTGCTCGACGCGTCCCCCTACTACGAGTCGATGAAGCACGCCTCTGCGTATGACACGGCGGTCCAGAAGCTGAACGAGGGCAAGGACGGCGTGTACGCCTTCCCGACCCTGGTCTCCTCGCTCAAGCCGACCGAGACCTCCGAGGGTGTCGACCCGACGTTCGGCCCGTACCTGCGCTGGGACTACTACGCCGAGGCCGGCTACCCCGAGATCGGCGAGCTCGAGGACCTGCTGCCGGTGCTCAAGGAGATGCAGGACGCCCACCCCAAGGCCGACAACGGCAAGCCGACGTACGCCCTGTCGCTGTTCAAGGACTGGGACGGCAA
>NZ_JBHXBG010000232.1:0-7389 GCF_042726755.1 Promicromonospora sp. NPDC060271
CCAGGAAACCGATGCGGGCATCCAGGCCGGGAAGCTCGGAGCGGGCGATGCTTGTGGGTCTCGTGCCCGCAGACCCACAAATACCCAGCACTCAACGAGGGGGTATAACTGGCGGGATGCAGATGCAGCGGTCCGGGCGGCCCACTCTCGAAGCCGTCGCCTCCGTCGCCGGGGTGTCGCGCGCGACCGTGTCGCGGGTGATCAACGAGGTGCCCACCGTCGACCTGGAGATCGTCGAGATCGTGCGCCGGGCGATCGAGGAGACCGGCTACGTGCCCAATCTCGCCGCCCGGTCGCTCGTGACGCGGCGCACCGGGTCGGTGGCGCTCGTGGTGTCGGAGCCGCCGGAACAGCGCTCCCCGCTGCCGTTCCTGGAACGCCTCTTCACCGACCCGTACGTGGGGCGGGTGACCGCCGGCGCGCAGACGGTGCTGCGCCCGCGCGACATCCACCTCGCGATCATCCCCGCCGACCCGCCAGCGCACGACCAGGTCGTGCGGTACGTACGGCAGGGGCACGTGGACGGCGTGCTGCTCATCACGTCCAGCTCCGCGGACCCGCTGCCCGCCCGGCTGGCCGCGCTCGCCGTGCCGCTGGTGCTGTCGACCCGCACGACCCTGCCGGGCGTCGCCTGGGTCGACCTGAACCAGGCCGCGGGGGGCCGCCTCGCCGCCGAGCACCTCATCCGATCCGGGCGCACCCGGCTCGCCGTCGTCGCCGGGCCGTCCGACGCGCCGTTCGGGCATGCGCGGCTCCAGGGGTTCCTGGACGGGGTGCGGGAGGCCGGGCTGCCCGCACCCGAGGTGGTCACCGCCGACTTCACCCGCCCGGGCGGCGAGGCAGCGGCCCGGACCCTGCTGACGGCCAGGCCGGACGTCGACGGCGTCTTCGCCGCGAACGACCTCATGGCCGACGGCGTGTCGACGGCGCTGTCCACCGCCGGCCGGGACGTACCGCGCGACGTCGCGGTCGTCGGCTTCGACGACTCAAGCGTCGCCGCCCAGGCACACCCGCCGCTGACGACGGTGCGTCAGCCCGTCGAGGACATGGCGGAGGCCATGGCGCGGCTGCTGCTGGCCGCCCTCCGGCAGGCCCAGGAGCCGGACGACGGCGCGGCGGCGGGCGGCTCCGAGACGTTCGTGCCAGAGCTCGTCGTGCGCGCGTCGGCCTGAGGTCTCGACAAGCTCGACCGGCGGGACCCGGCTCAGGCGAACCGGCGGGAGAACTCCTCGACCA
This sequence comes from Promicromonospora sp. NPDC060271, assembly GCF_042726755.1. NCBI lineage: Bacteria > Bacillati > Actinomycetota > Actinomycetes > Micrococcales > Promicromonosporaceae > Promicromonospora > Promicromonospora sp. NPDC060271. The sequence continues at coordinate 1,237 of NZ_JBHXBG010000232.1, forward strand.
GCGTGGGGCCGGTGTCGCCGATGCGCCACACGCTCCACCCGTCGGCGGTGTACGAGCCCGACGCGGCCGTGGCGGCCGAGTCCGGGTGGCGGTAGCGAGCACCGTTGGCCAGCTCGATGGCGCCGTCCGGCAGGAGCAGCGCCTCGAAGTGCTGGTTGCGGCGCGGGCGCGACCACACGATGCGCGTGGGGGTGCCGATGCTGCGGGCGAGCGCCTCCAGGTCGGGGTCGTCCTCCTCCTCGAACAGCATCGGGGTGCTGGCCCGGATGCTCTCGCCCGGCGGCACGGGCCTGGTCGGGGCTTCGGGGGCGCTCGACGGGTAGGGGTCCGCCGCGAACGCCGTCTGCCCGTAGCCGTCGTCGGGGCCGGCCAGGTAGCCGCCGGACTCCCACGGGCTCCGCTCGGTGACCACCGGGGCCCCGCCGTCGGAGTAGGGCGCCTCGTACCCGGGCTGCTGGCCGTAGGCGTAGCCGCTCTGGTCGCCGTAGCCGGCGGCCGGCTCGGGTGTGTAGTCGTAGGCGGGGGCGAAGCTCGACTCCGCGCTGTAGCCGGGCTCCTGGGAATAGCGGGGCTGGGTGATGTCGAAGTCGGCGGGCTCATTCGAGCCCGTGGCAGGGTAGGCGGGAGCGCTGTCGTACGACCCCGGCTGCCACAGGTTCTCGTCGGCCGACGGCGGCTGCGGAACGGGCGGCTGGGGGTAGGTCGGTCCGGCGGACGGCGTGGGGTTCGACGGCGGATAGACCGTCGTCGACTCGTCGGGCTGGGCGGACGCCGTGAACCGGTCGGTGCGCGAGCGGCGACGCACGGACGGCGTCGGTTCAGCGGCGGGCGCGGCCGGCTCGGCCGGTGGCGGGACGGAGACCTCGCCGAGCGAGGAACGGCTGGCTGCGAGCCGCGGCGGGGCGCTCGGCGTCGGACGCGACTCGGCGCCCGGGCGCACGGAGGAGACCGGTGCGCTCGGTGCGCTGCCGGCGCCGGTAGCGCTGGTGGACGGCGGCGTGGTCTCGGACGAGGTGGCGGCGGCCTGTGCGCGGCGGCCGGCACGGGTGCCGGCCACTCGCTCGGACTTGCCGCCGGCCGCGGCGCGTTCGGGTGTGCTGCCCCGCGTGGCACCTCCGCGGAGGCTCGACCGGAGCCCGGTCGCCGCGTTGGTCGGGCCGGCGACCGGGTTGTCGGCGAGCGGCGTCGGGTTGTCCGCGCGGACGGGTGTCTGGCGCGTTGCGCGCTCGGCGCGGGACTGCGGCGCCTGGGCGACGACCGGCATCTTGCCCGTGAGCGCGTAGCCGACCTTGACGCCCTCCTCGAACGCGTCCTTGGGTGCGGAGGACCCACCGGCGACCCCGCCGGTGACACCCGTGTCCATGGAGCTGCTGACCGAGCTGTCCAGCGAGCTGGTGATGGCCCCACCGATCGGCGCGGACTTGGGCGCGGGCAGGCCCGGCGGGAGGTGCACCACGAGCGGCGAGACGTCGAGGAACTTGCGTCCGTCGTTCGAGTTCACGACGCCCATCTTCAGCACCTCGACGGGCATCGTGGGCTGGCGCAGGAAGTCGACGGCGTTCAGGATCTCGTCGGGCGCGTTCTGGCAGATGATGATGAGCCGCGCGCCGTTTCCGCTGTTCTTGCCCGCCTGCGTGCGGGTGATGGGCACGCTGTCGTAGAACGCCGCGACGTCGTGCTGGAAGGAGCTCGCGCCGCCGCTGTAGCGCGCCGCGAGGTCGGACCGCGTCAGCCGGCCGGCGGCGCCGGCGTGGTCGAGGGCCTTGGCGAGGTTCTCGCGGTCGAGGTCCGCGACCAGCTCGACGACGACCGGCGAGCCCGACGCGTCGAGCGCGAGCAGGTGCGGCTCATCCGGGCCGGAGCCCTGCGCGATCGGGAACACTTCTTCACCGAGGAGCCCGTCGATGTGCGAGTCGACCACCTGGTTGGCGGTGGTCTTGAGTCCTGGTTCCGAACCGTTCACGCCGTTCGCGGACGTCACGAGGAGGGGCCGCTGGGTATCGACCTCGAACAGTGGCATCTCGTGATCTCCCGGGGTCCTGCGGCATTGGTCCGCCTTAGCCTAAAGGCCGGGGGCAAGAGACCGGAAACACGCCGGTGAAGGTGTCGTGACAGTTATCACGAACGCGGTGCGTCCCCGGCGTCGGCGGCGCCGTCCTGGGCGGGGTGTAGGACGGCGCCGCCGGGTCGGCGTCAGAGCTGGACGACGATGCTGCCGCCCAGGTAGGACGCGCGTGCCGGACGGCCGTCGACCAGCACCTGCGCGAATCTGCCGGCCACCCGGAACGCACGCAGGACGGTGTGGCGGCCGCCCTGCCGGCTTCCGTCGCCGGTCAGCTCGAGCGTCGTACCGGGGGCGATCTCGACACCACCCCGCACCTCGACGGTCGTCGCGAGGCTGGAGCGCAGGGTCGTCCCCTGCTCGAAGGTTACCGCGCCGCGGCCCAGGCTGTCGGCCGAACCCGCCACCAGGGTGCCGCCCCGGACCACCGTGCCGCCGCGGTAGGAGTTGCGGCCGGCGAGCGTGAGGACGCCCGTGCCGGTCTTGACCAGGCCGCCGCGGCCGTCGATGTCGTTGCGCCAGGTGTCCTGCGCGGCCAGGCCGCCCTGCGCCGTGTCGAGCTCGGCGGTGACCGTCCGGTCGAACCGGGCGTACCCGTCGGCGGCGGCGAACAGGTTGAGGCGCCCCCACTGCTCCGGCCCGTCCAGGATCGGGTAGCCGGAGGGCAGGGCTGTGGTGCGCAGCACGTCGCGCACCTGGTCCGGGGTCAGGTACGGGAAGCGCGTCTCGAGCAGGACCTCCGCCCCCTTCGGCACGTCGAGGTCGGTGGAGTACCCGCCCTGGCGGCGCAGGACGTAGGTCAGCGACGAACGGATCTGCTTCTGGTTCGCGGCCCGGTCGCCGTACTCGTCCGGACCGGTGTGGGCCGCGGTGTACAGGTCGCTGGTACCGGTGACGGCCGTGAAGTACTCGACGGCCCGCGCGCGGGCGGCGGCCTTCAGCTCGGCGTTGACCGGATCGGCGAGGATCGCGGCGGCCAGCGCCGTAGCCATGACCCGTCCGCCCATGACGTCCACCGGCGAGTGCATGCCTGCGGTGATCCGGCTGTCGCCGAGCACCGCCGCCATGACCATCAGCTCGGAGAACCGCTCGGGGACCGCGTACGCGAAGGCGAACGCGGCCAGCCAGGCCGCGTTGGTGTGGCCGCTGGGGAAGCCGCCGTCCGACGCCGGATCGGTGCTGCGCTGTCGGAGGAGCTGCGGCGCGACCACCACGCGGGACTCGTAGACCGGGTAGCCGAGGTCGTCGACCCGGCCCGTGTCCACGACGGTGCTCCGGTCCGTCATCCGCCACGGGCGCGGGTACTGGAAGGCCATCTTGGCGGGGTTGCCGGAGGAGAACGTGCCGCGCACCGTGTTCACGAGCCGGACGATCTCGCCGAGCTCGGAGGTCTCCGAGCCCGCACCGATCGCGGACCCCACCGGCGCGCCTGCGGGCACCGCGTCGCTGACGGTGGTGGGCGGGGTCCCGTCGGGGGCGGTGGTGATCGAGGTGACGGCGAGCGCACCCGCCCGGTACGCCTCGGCGAACGGGCCGAGACCGGCGATGACCGAGTAGCTCTGGTGCCTGCGGTCGTAGACGAAGGACTGCTTCGCTTCCTCGGCGGTACGGCGCCGCGTCACGTCGGCGACGTACCGGACGTTGTCCTGCAGCACCCTCGGGGACAGGGCGAACCCGGTGTTCCACTCACCACCGGTCCGCCACAGGTCCGACATCCCGGACAGTGCCTGGACGACGGCGTTGGTGTCGGCGGTGCCGTTGGCCGGGACGTTCGAGGTGTACCAGTCGACGAACGGCGTCCAGGCAGCACTGCCTGTCGCCGTCGCCGGGGCGGTAGCCGCCGGTGCGGTAGCCGCCTGCGCCGAGGGCAGGACGACGGCGGCCGGCCCCACGGCGAGCGCGCCGACGCCGAAGGCCGCACCGCGCAGAAAGCTCCGTCTGTTGACGTCAACGTCTGTCAGAGTCATAGGCACAAGGGTCCCGGAAAGCCGGTCCTTGTCAATAACTCCTGACAAATGTTCATGCGGGGTTGGTGCACCGGACCACAGGAATCAGGAGTGCCCGGCCTCCGACTGGTCGGCCGCGAGCCGCTCCTCGACGCGGGCGATCTTGCTGTCGATCTGCCCGCCGGCGACGCCGGGGCGGATGTCGGCCTTGATCACGAGCGACACCCGGTGCCCGCCGCGGCCCACCGCGTCGGTGGCACGCTGGATCACCGGCATCACCTCGTCCCACGAGCCTTCTATCTCGGTGAACATCGACGTGGTCCGGTTCGGGAGGCCGGACTCCCGCACGATGCGAACGGCTTCGGCGACCTGGTCGGCGACGGACTCGCCAGCGGTCATGGGGGCGACGGAGAACGCGAAGACAGCCATGTACCCAGTCTGCCCCCACACGTAGGCTCGACGTGTGAACGTCACCCTTCTCGCGGGCGGGGTCGGTGGTGCGCGGCTCGCGCACGGCCTCGATCTCGCGCTCGGCGCGGCCCCCGTCAGCACAACAGCCCAGGCCGGCAGCTCGCCACAGGCCCTCACCGTCGTCGTGAACGTCGGCGACGACACCGAGCTCCACGGCCTCGCCATCTCCCCCGACATCGACACCGTCGTATACACCCTCGCCGGGCTGAACGACGAGGACCGCGGCTGGGGGCTGCGCGGCGAGTCGTACGCGACGCTGTCGGCGCTCAAGGACCTCGGTGAGGACACCTGGTTCACGCTCGGCGACCGCGACCTGGCCACCCACATCGTCCGCACCCAGCGCCTGCGCCGCGGCGAGCCGCTGTCGGCGGTCACCGCGCACCTCGCCGCCGCGACGGGTGTCGGGCCGCGGATCGTGCCCGTCACCGACGACCACCTCGCCACGCTCGTCGACACCCCGTCGGGCCGGCTCGGGTTCCAGGAGTACTTCGTGGGCAGGCAGCACGCCGACGCCGTCCTCGGCCTGCACTTCGAGGGGGCCGACGCCGCCCGCCCGGCCCCCGGCGTGCTCGACGCGCTGGCTGCCGACCTGGTGGTGCTCGCGCCGTCGAACCCGTTCCTGTCGATCGAGCCGCTGCTCGCGGTGCGGGGGGTCCGTGAGGCGCTGGCCACAGCGCCCGGCCGCCGCGCTGCGGTGAGCCCCATAGTGGGCGGACAGGCGATCAAGGGCCCGGCCGCCCAGATCCTGGAGACGCTCGGCCACGAGGTCTCGGCACTCGGCGTGGCCCGGATCTACGCGGACCTCGTCGACGTCATGGTCATCGACGAGCGGGACGCGGACCTCGCCGGCCCCGTCGCCGACCTCGGCCTGGCCGTGCACGTCACCGACACCGTCATGGGTGGCCCACCCGGCCGCGAGCGCCTGGCTCGCGAGCTGCTGGCACTGGTGTGACCGGCATCCGGCGGTCCGTTCGGGACACGACGGCGGTGGTGCCGCTCCGCGACGGCGTCTCCGGCAAGTCGCGGCTGGCCGCCGTGCTCGACGGCGACTCACGGCGGCGGCTCGTCCGGGTGCTCGCCCGGCACGTCGTGACGACGCTGCTCGCGTCCGACGGGATCGGGCGGGTGGTCGTGGTGACCGCCGACCCGGACTTCACGCGCGAGACGCTGGCGGGGCTCGCGGTAGAGGTGCTGGAGCAGACCGCCGACCGGCCAGGGCTGAACGGGGCGCTCGAGCAGGCACGGGAGGCGCTCGCGGCGCGCGGTTCCGGTCCGCTGCTCGTGGCGCACGCCGACCTGCCCGCCCTCACCCCGGAGGATGTCGCGGCCCTTCTCGCCGAGGACGCGCCGGTGGTGATCGCGACGGACCGCTACCGGTCCGGGACCAACCTCCTGCTCCTCGCCTCCGAGGCCTCCGGCTTCCGGTTCCGGTTCGGGGTCGGTTCGCTCGCCGCGCACGTGACGGAGGCCGAGGCGCACGGGCTGGAGGCGACGGTGGTGCACCGGCCCGGCACCGCTGTCGACCTGGACACCGCCGACGACTGGTCGCAGCTCCCGGACGAGGTTCGCGCGGCCGTCGGTCAGCAGGTGCCGGGCCTGTTGTGATCCGGTCGGGGGGGGGGGGGGGCGGCGCCCCCCCCCCCCCCCCCCTCGACGGCGGCGACCCTCACCCAC
>NZ_JBHXBG010000233.1:0-7284 GCF_042726755.1 Promicromonospora sp. NPDC060271
CCGTCGGGGTGCGCTGCCGGCCCGGGTCCGACGTCGGGCGGGTCACTGACCCGTTCCCTTCACCACCTTGCCAGTCTCGATACTGACCATCGTCGGGTTCTCGGCCGGGACCATGCCGAGACTGCGGGCCTTGTCGTCCAGGTTGGTCTCGGCGGCGCTCAGTTCCTCCTGGAGGCCCTGCACGTCCTGAGCCGTCTGCGCGACCTCACCCTGCAGCTTGGACATCTCGTAGGAGCCACGCGCGAGCGTGGTGTTCAGGACCAGCACCGCCACGAGCGAACCGATCATCAGGGTCGCGCACAGCACGAGGAACGGCACGCGGCTCTTGGCGTGCAGGGGCGCGCGGACGGCGTCGAGGCGGCGGCCGCGCTGGCCGGCACCCCCCGAGATCGCGGTCAGGGGCGCCCTGCGGGTACGGGGCAGCTCGGCGGGACGAGCGGCGCGGGCCGTCGCAGCGGTCGTGGCACTCATCGGCGGTCCTCCTTCGCGGTGTGGTGCTGGGTGGTGCGGTCTCGCAGGTGGTCAGGCGTGGGGCGCAGACGCCGGGCGGCGCGGAGCCGGACCGAGGCGGAACGCGGGTTGCGCTCCAGCTCCTCGGCGTCGGCCTCCTCCGCGCCCCGGGTCAGCGCCTCGAGATAGGGCCGGTGCGTCTCCGGCTCCACGGGCAGCCCCGAGGGGGCGGACGACGTCGTGCCCTGCGCGATGGCACGCTTGACGATCCGGTCCTCCAGGGACTGGTACGACTCCACGACGATCCGGCCGTCCACGGCGAGCGCCTCGATCGCGGCGGGCACGGCGCGCTCGAGCACCTCGAGCTCACCGTTCACCTCGATCCGAAGTGCCTGGAATGTGCGCTTGGCCGGGTGTCCGCCGGTCTTGCGCGTCGCCGCGGGGATGCTGGCCCGCAGCAGGTCGACGAGCTCGCCGCTGCGGTCCCACGGCCGCTCCGCCCGCAGCCTGACGATGCCCTTCGCGATCCGGCTCGCGAACCGCTCCTCGCCGTACTCCCGCAGGATCCGCGCGAGGTCGCGCTCGTCGTACGTGTTGAGCACGTCGGCCGCCGTCAGGCCCTGGGTGGAGTCCATGCGCATGTCGAGCGGCGCGTCCTGCGCGTACGCGAAGCCCCGATCGGCCTCGTCGAGCTGCAGCGAGGACACGCCCAGGTCCATGAGCACGCCCTGTACGGAGCCGCCGGCGTGCTCGGCGACGACCTCGCCGATCTCGTCGTAGACGGCGTGCACGGGCGTGAACCGGTCGCCGAACCGGGCCAGCCGCGCACCCGCGAGGGCGAGCGCCTGGGGGTCCCGGTCGATGCCGATCACACGGGCCGTCGGGATCTGGTCGAGGACCGCCTCGGTGTGGCCGCCCATGCCGAGCGTGCAGTCCACGAGGACCGAGCCGGGCGCGGCGAGCGCCGGCGCGAGCAGGTCGACGCACCGCTGGAGCAGCACCGGGAGGTGGCGGTCGGCGGCGTCGCTGTTGGTACCTGGACGGTTGTCGGTCGCGTTCATCGGTGGCTCCTTTCCTGCGTCGTGCCCTGCTGTCCTGCTTGCTGCCCTGCTTTGCTGTCCTGCTGGACGTGCGCCGAACCTGCCGGAGCCGGCCGTCCGGTCAGGTCTCCCTCCGCACGGTTCCGGCGGCGGGGAAGTGCGCCGGATCCAGCGGGAGGAGGCCTGGCCGTACGGCCGCCCGCCTCGCCTTTCCTCAGAGCCCGTAGACGAACCTCTCTAGAAGCTCAGCCCGGGGAAGATCTCCTCGGCCTGATCGATGTAGTCGGGTTCGGTCTGCTCCTGATATGTCGACCAGGCCTGCGCGTCCCACACCTCCACGCGACTCCCGACCCCGATCACGACCACTTCGCGATCCAGGCCGGCGTACTCGCGCAGGTGTGACGGGATGGAGACCCGGCCCTGCTTGTCCGGTACTTCGTCGCTGGCTCCCGCGAGGAAGTTTCGCGTGTAGTCCCGTGCCGCCTTGCTCGTCACCGGCGCCTGCCGGATCTGGGTGTAGATCTGCTGAAACTCGTCCATCGGGAGAAGGAAGAGGCACCGCTCCTGCCCTTTGGTCATCACCAGACCGCTGGACAGCCGCCCCCGGAACTTGGCGGGAAGGATCAGGCGTCCCTTCTCGTCCAGCTTCGGGGTGTACGTACCGAGGAGCAGGCCCAGACCCGCGAAATTTTCTGCCATCGCAGCCATGGGCCAGCACCTCCTCTCGCTCCCGCACACTCCACGCTACTCCACTTTCCACCACACCACTCGGAAAAACCATGGGGAAAACTACCCACAGACCCTCAATGCGCAGGTCAAAGAGGTAAAGAGCGAGTGGAGGGATTTCGCGTCCGGCGCGGCGTCGAATGTCGGGGCAGTCGGCATCGGGCCGCCGTCTCGCGCCAGTCCACGGCCCCGGCAGATGGCCTGTCCCGCCGGGCAAATCACCTTCTGGGTCCTGTGAAGACTGCGTGACGCACACAACTGAGTGCTTTACATCTCTACTACGCTGGACCAGCCGGGCAGCGCGAGCCCGCCCCGGCTCCGAATCGGCGCTTCCTCGCGCCGAGAACCCGGCCAGTAGCTCGGCCCTGATGGAGGTCTCCACCTGTGCACACGGAACCCGCCGCGCCCGGCCTCGCGGAAACTCACTACAGCGGCGGGGCCGCCCCGCAGGCGGCACCCGGACCAGGTGCGCTCGACGAGCTGGTGGAAACCATGGCTCGCGTCCGCGGAGCCGTCGAGTCGGTCGTGACGGGCCGGCCAGGGCTGGCCGACATCACCCTCGCCGTCCTGCTGGCCGAGGGCCATCTGCTGGTCGAGGACGTGCCCGGCGTCGGCAAGACGACGCTCGCCAAGGCGATCGCCCGCAGCATCGACTGCCACGTCGGCCGTATCCAGTTCACGCCGGACCTGCTGCCCAGCGACCTCACCGGTGTCAACATCTTCCGCACCGGCAGCCACGAGTTCGAGTTCCGGCCCGGCCCGGTGTTCAGCAACATCGTCATCGGCGACGAGATCAACCGTGCCTCGCCCAAGACGCAGTCGGCGCTGCTCGAGTGCATGGAGGAGGGCCAGACCACCGTCGACGGCACCACCCACCAGCTCCCCCGGCCGTTCCTCGTGGTCGCCACGCAGAACCCCGTCGAGATGGAGGGCACCTACCCGCTGCCCGAGGCGCAGCGGGACCGCTTCATGGCGCGCATCACCGTCGGCTACCCCGAGCCCGACGCCGAGATCCTCATGCTCGACCGGCAGGAGGCCAGCACCCCGCTGGCGCACCTGCAGCCCGTGACGGACGGACGCTCGATGCTGCGGTTCTCCCAGCTCGTTCGGTCGCTGTACGCGTCGCCGTCGGTCAAGCGGTACGTCGTGGCGCTGGTCGGGGCGACGCGCGAGCACACGGGGCTGCGCCTCGGCGCGTCGCCGCGCGCCTCGCTCCAGCTCCTGCGCGCCGCCAAGGCGATCGCCGCGATGGCGGGCCGCGACCACGTGCTGCCGGACGACGTCCAGCGGCTCGCCCGGCCGGTCCTGGCGCACCGCCTCATCCTCACCACCGAGGCCCGCCTCAGCGGTGTGACCCCCGAGACGCTCGTGGACGAGATGGTGCAGCGCACACCGGTGCCCGCCCTCGGGCCCGCCGACCGGCGGAAGTTCTGAGCGGCCAGGGCGGCAAGCAGATGTCGTGGCGTGACACGCTCGTCCGGATCAGCAGGGTCAGGCTGACCCCGCGCGGCATCGGGGCGGCCTGCCTGGGCGGTGCGATGGTGCCCCTCGGCCTGGTGCTCAGCCTGCCCGACCTCGTCGGGCTGGGTGCGGCCGCGCTGCTCGCCGTCGCGGTGGCCTGGGTGGCCATCGGCACCCAGCGGCTCGAGTCCGGGCGCGGCGCCCTGCACGTGACCCGTGCCGTTTCCCCGAACCCGGTGGTCCGCGACCGGACCGCCGAGGTGAGCCTGCTGGTCGCGGCGCACCACGCGAGCGGTGCCGCGTACGAACGGCTGTCCCGGCTGCGGCTGTCCGAGCAGGCGGCGCACGAGCTCGCCGGCCACCAGGGCATCCGTGCCCGGGTGTCGGCCCGCGCCGACCGCATCGCCGTGCACTACTCCCTGACCCCGACGCGGCGCGGGCGCTGGTCGCTCGGCCCGCTGCTGACCACCCGGACCGATGTGTTCGGCCTGGTCCGCGCCACGCAGCCGCTGGGCGCCGCGACGCACGTGCCCGTGTGGCCGCGCACCGTCGAGCTCGCCGTGCGCACCCGGTCGGTGGGCGACGTCGACCACTCGGCGACGGGCGCGCGCCTGCAGTCGACGGACGACTCCGTGCTGCGCGAGTACGTGGCGGGCGACGACCCGCGCCGGGTCCACTGGGCGAGCGCCGCGCGCCGCGGCCAGCTCATGGTCCGCGCCGACGAGAGCGCCGGCGTGCGCCCCGTGACCGTCCTGCTCGACCGCTCGCTGCTGCCGCACTGGCAGGAGGCGGGGAGCCCGCGCCGTCCCGCCGCGGTGGACGACGGCGAGTGGGCGGTGGAGCTCGCCGCCTCGATCGCCACGTCGTTCCTCGACGCAGGGCACCCGACCCGCCTGCTGACCACCGCGGTGGCCCCCAGCCTGGAGAGCGAGCGGTTCGCGGCGACCCGGGCGAGCCGGTCGGCGCTGCTCGACGCCTGCGTGGACATCCGCGGGCACCGCGGGTCCGCCGAGGGCAACCACGCGACCAGCACCACCGCGCGTGCGCTCCGGCTGGCCAGGACACCCGGCGAGATCGTCATCGCGGTGCTCGGCCCGCACGACCCCGACGCCCGCCACAACCTCGCCGCCCTGGGCGCCGAGGGCACGTGCTGGGCGATCCTGGTCACCCCGCGGGGAGCCGGGTTCCAGCACGAGATGGACGAGACCGCGGCCGAGCTGAGCACGTCCGGCTGGCAGGTCAGCACGTCGGAGGCCCGGACCGACCCGGAACGCGCCTGGGCCCTGCTCGCGGAGCGTGCCCGGTGATCCCCGCACACCGCGGACCGCTCGTCCGCACGGTCGCCTCGGGCGTCCTCGTCGCCATCGCCGTCATCGCCTCGATGCACGCGCTCACCCTGGTCATCGACCCCGGGCCGTGGCTGACGACCGGCACCACCGGAGTCGTCCTCGTGTCGGCCACGAGCTGCCTGGTGCGCTACCTGCTGCTCCGGGCCGCCGTCGACCGGGCAGCGGCGCGCCGCGCCGCCGGACAGGGCGTGAGTGCCGACCGGGCCGCCGACCGCGCGTCGGGCAACGCCTCGTTCGTCGCGACGGCGGCCGGCGTGCTGGTCGCCTGCTGGTTCGTGCTGGCCCGTTACGGCGGCCCCGGCCAGCGCTTCGAGCCGTTCGTGGGCCCGGACTCCCTCGACCAGGTCATCGAACGGTTCCGGCAGGCGACCGAGACCATGAGCACGCAGGTGGCCCCGGTGGGCCCGGGTGAGGCCATCAGCATGGTCGCCGTTGGTGGCACGCTGCTGGTGCTGCTCGTGGTGGACTCGCTCGCCGGCGCCCGCATGCCCGGCTTCGCCGGCGTGCCCCTGCTGCTCCTGTGGACCCCGCCGCTCACGCTGATCGGCGAGGTGCAGTGGCAGGTCTTCCTCATCAGCGTCACCGCGATGCTCCTGCTGCTCACCGTCGATCCTGTCGGTGTGACCCCCGGGCGGCACAGCGACTCCGAGTCCGCGGCGGTCCGCCGCGCCCAGCGGTTCCGCTCGTGGATCACCGCGGTCACGGCCGCGGCGGTGGCGGCGGCGTCGCTCGGCGTCGCCACGGGCATGGCCGCGCTGCCCGCGCTGGCCGGGACGTGGAGCCAGCTCATCTCCACGCCGTCCGACACGGTCGAGCTCTCGTCGGATCTCGACATGCGCCAGCCCCTGAGCGCCCGCTCCACGAGCACCGTGCTCACCTACACGCTGGCGGGCGACGAACCGGCCGGCCCGCTGCGAGTCATGACCCTCACGGCCTTCGACGGCGTCCAGACCCACCGCTCGGTGTCCGAGGGCGGGCTCGCCGAGTTCGACGCATCCTCGGTCCTCGCGCCCGAGGGCGAGGGCGAGGGCGGCGCCGGCGAACGTCGCCGGATGGACATCCAGATCGGTCAGCTCACCAGCACCGAGCTACCGCTGCCGCTCGAGCCTCGCACCGTCGACGTCAGCGGCGAGTGGGGCTACGACGGGCTCCGCGACGAGGTACGCGGTCCGGGCGGCACCGAGCCCGGCGCCCCGTACAGCGTCGAGATCATCGACCGGGAGCTGACGCCGGAGGTGCTGCGCGCGGCGCCGACGTCCGGCGACCCACGGTCGTCCGGCTACACCCAGGTGCCCGAGACCGAGCACCAGGCCGAGATCGCGGCGTACGCCCGAGAGGTCGCCGGTGACGCGCCCACCCGGTTCGACGCGGCGGTCGCGCTGCAGAACCACCTCCGGTCGGGTGCCGGGTTCGTGTACGACCCGGACGCCGACTACCGGGGTTCGTCCGACACCGTCTGGGACTTCCTGCAGGACAAGGAGGGGTACTGCACGCAGTACGCCCTGTCCATGATGGTGATGGCGCGCAGCCTGGACATCCCCGCGCGGATCGGCATCGGCTGGCTGCCCGGGCGGCCCGACGGGAACAACGGCTACCGGGTCACCGGCCAGGACTCGCACGCCTGGCCGGAGATCTACTTCCCGACGGTCGGGTGGGTCCGGTTCGAGCCGACACCCCAGGTCCAGACGGGTCCGCTGCCCGCGTACGCCAACCCGGGTGTCGGCAGCGCCCCCAGCTCCTCGCCCACTGCCTCGCGCGGCGCCGAGGTGCCGACGCAGCGACCGACCCGCGACCCTGCGCAGTCCGACCCGGCTGCCACGGCAGGCGGATCGTCCGGCAACGACGTCTCCGACCAGACGCTTCCCGGCTGGGCGTGGGTCGTCGCGGTGATCATCGCGCTCGGCGTGCTCGGCGGTGCCGCATGGCTCCTGCTGCGCCGGCGTGCCGAAGTGGAGGTGCTCGACCCCGAACGCGCCTGGTCGCGTGTGCTGGCGCTGCTCGCGGAGCAGGACGTGCGGCTCGGCCCGTCGGTCACCCTGCGCAGGGCTCCGGCCTTCATCGCCGACGAGGTGCGCGCCCGGACCGGCACACCCCTGCCCGACGACGTCGCGGAACGGCTCACCGCGCTGGCCGACGCCGCGGAGGAGGAGCGTTACGCCCGCTCCTCGACGCCGCCGACCCCGGAGGAGCTGGAGGAGCTCACGACGGCGATCACAACGGACCTGACCCAGGCCCTGACCCGTTGAGTGCTGGGTATT
>NZ_JBHXBG010000234.1:0-7276 GCF_042726755.1 Promicromonospora sp. NPDC060271
CTACCTCGCGCGCTCCGAGGCGCCGAGATAGAGCGTGTGTCCGGACAGGCGCTCTACTTCGCGGTCCGCGTCAGTTCACCACGTTGAACTCCACGCGGCGGTTCTTCTCCAGGTCGGCGAAGGTCTTCGGCACGACCAGCGGGTCCGACTCGCCGTAACCCTTCGCGGTCAGCCGGTCCTCGTCCACGCCGAGCTCCACCAGCCGGTCGAGCACCACGTCGGCGCGGCGCTCGCTGAGCCGCTTGTTGGCCTCCCAGATCCCGCGCGAGTCGGTGTGCCCCTCGATGCGGACCTCGACCTCCGGGTGCTCCTCGAGCACCTCAGCGGCCTTCCGCACCACCGCACGGCCGTTCTTGGTCAGCTTCGCGCTGTCCGTGACGAACGTGATGTTCGGGATCTCGACCAGGTCCTCCTGGGCGTCCTCGCGCTCCTGCCGGGTCGGCTCGCGCGCCGGCTCGTCGTTCTCCGGCTCGTCCTCCTCCGGGGCGGCCGATGCGTCGTCGGGCGACGGGTCGGTCCCCTCGGGGGAGGGCGTCGCCTCGTCGGCAGGCGTCGCCTCGTCGGAGGCGCCGTCCGTCGTCTCCTCGGTCGCCGTGGGCTCGGGATCGCTCGCGGTCAGGGCGGCCTCGGCCGGCCCGATGTCGCCAGACACCGGCCCGTTCGGCCCGAACGCAACAGCGGTCCGGACACCCTCCACGCCGCTCACCACCTCGGTGGCCAGGAGCGCGTCGATGTCGGTCGCCGCCGTCACGTCGGCGTCCCGGCCGGTGACCTCGACGTCCACACCGTCGAGGTCGGCAGCGGCGAGCGCGCTCTCCGCACGCTCGGTCAGGTCGGCCTCGATCCCCTCGCGGAACCCCGTGTCCTGGATGCCCGAGAGCAGGCCCAGCCCGAGGACCGCGACGACGACCGGGGGCAGGACCGACCTCAGGCTCATGCCTTCGCCCCGGAGCCCGCGGACTCGGTGTCGTCGCCGGCCGCCGCGGCCTCTGCCGCCGCGGCTACCTCTGCCTCGTCCTGCGCGATCGCCTCGGCCTTGGCGTCCGCGTCGGCGATCTCGTCGACGTCGGCGTAGTCGACGTCCTTCCTGAACTTGGCCGCGCGGTCCTGCCCGCCGACGAGGTAGTCCTGGAACTCCTGGAGGCCGTCCTCGTCACCGTCGACCAGGTACTGGGCCTGGTCCGCCCAGTTCGCTGCCGCGGGGGCGAACTTGATGCCTGCCGTGGTCAGCGCCTCGCGCAGCTCCGCCTCGGACGCGGTCGCGACCTTGGCGTACGTGGTGTAGCCGGCGGTCTTGAGTGCGGCCTCGATCTTCGGGCCGATGCCCTCGATGCGCTGCAGATCCTGCGGCTCGGGCTCGGGCTCGGGCTCCGGCTCAGCAGCGGCGACGGCGGCGGCCTCCGCCTCGTCCTGCGCGATGGCGGCGGCCTTCGCGTCGGCGTCGGCGATCTCGTCGACGTCCGCGTAGTCCACCTTCTCGCTGAACTTGGCGCGCCGCTCCTGCCCGCCGACCAGGTAGTCCTGGTACTCGCGCAGGCCGTCCTCGTCGCCGTCGACCAGGTACTGGGCCTGGTCCGCCCAGCTCGTGGCGGCGGGGGCGAACTTGATGCCTGCCGTGGTCAGCGCCTCGCGCAGCTCCGCCTCGGACGCGCCCGCGACCTTGGCGTACGTCGTGTACCCAGCGGTCTTGAGCGCCGCCTCGATCTTCGGGCCGATGCCCTCGATGCGCTGCAGATCCTGCGGCTCGGGCTCGGGCTCGGGCTCGGGCTCCGGCTCCGGCTCGGGCTCAGCAGCGGCGACGGCGGCGGCCTCCGCCTCGTCCTGCGCAATGGCGGCGGCCTTCGCGTCCGCGTCGGCGATCTCGTCGACGTCCGCGTAGTCCACCTTCTCGCTGAACTTGGCGCGCCGCTCCTGCCCGCCGATGAGGTAGTCCTGGTACTCGTCGAGGCCCTTCGTGTCGTTGTCCACGAGGTACTGGGCCTGGTCGGCCCAGCTCGCGGCGGCGGGGGTGAACTTGATGCCCTGGCCCGCGACGGCCTGGCGCAGCTCCTCCTCGTTGGACGCGGCGATCGATGCGTACGTCGGGTAACCGGCGGCGATCAGCGCGGACGCGATCTTCGGGCCGATGCCCTCGATGCGCTGCAGGTCGTCGGGCTCGGCCTCCGCCTCGGCGGCCTCGCGCGCGACGGCCTCTGCCTCGGCGACGACGTCGGACCCGGCGGCCTCGACCTCCGCCTCGCCGATGACCGCACCGTCGGTGCCGGACTCGCCGTCGGACCCTGCCGCGCCGTCCGCGACCGGCAGGACGGTGCCGGAGCCGGCTGCGGGCTCGGCCTCCGGCGTCTCGACGCCGGCCTCCGCCGCGGTGCCCGTGGAGGCGACCGCGAGGGCGGGAGCTGGCTTGGCTTCCGCCTCGGCTACCGGCTCGGCGACGGCGGCCGTGCGCGCGGCCTCCGCCTTCTCCGCCACGTGCTTGCCCTTGGCCCGGCGGCCCCAGACGAGCCAGCCGATCCAGATGCCGATCGCGAGGCCGATCAGGGCCGCGACGATGATGAATGCGAGCGATTGGGCGATGAACCAACCCACGCGTACCTCCAGGTGACTACTGCGGTGTGTGGTGTGAGGGGACGACGGGACCCGCGGGACGGATGGCGACGAAATGGTGTCGCAGCGCGCCAATCTCCATCGAATGCCGCAAACTCTCCCACATCCCTTTCACCCGGGCATTACGGGCTGTGTAACGGTACGGAAAAAGATGCCCCGCCCTCCCGCCCGGGGAGGCCGTCGGGCCGCCTCCGGGGGTCGGTCCCGACCCTCGCCGGTAGCCTGCAGGGCATGACGAGCACCGACAGCCCTGACTGCCTCTTCTGCAAGATCGTGGCGGGGGAGATCCCCGCGGACGTCGTGGCGTCGTCGGACACGGCGATCGCGTTCCGGGACATCGCGCCCAAGGCGCCCGTGCACGTCCTCGTGGTACCGAAGGAGCACTACCCGGACGTGCCGGCCTTCGCAGCGACGGACGCCGCGGGCCTGGCGAGCGTCATCGGGCTCGCCGACGGCGTCGCGAGCGAGCTGGCCGACGGCCAGTACCGCCTCGTCTTCAACACCGGGCCCAAGGCCGGGCAGAGCGTCTTCCACGTGCACGCGCACCTGCTCGCGGGCGGGGAGCTACCCGGCTTCGCCTGAGAAGGCGACGGAAAGACCGTGGCAGCGCCCCTTCTGGTCGATAGGATGTGGACCATAGTCATCCCTACCGCACGAAGGAGCGGATCGGCCCGGCGGGCCGGCTCATGACAACTACGCCCAGCACACAGTCGCAGACCCGGATCGAGCACAAGATCGTCGTTCCGGCCCACATCCCGACGGTCGCGCTCCTCGGGAGCCGGGACTCGGTGCTGCGGGCCGTCGAAGAGGGCTTCCCCGGCGTCGATGTCCACGCCCGTGGCAACGAGATAGCCGTGAACGGACCGGCGGGCGACGTCGCCCTGGTCACCCAGCTTCTCGACGAGCTGATCGAGGTCGTCGAGGCGGGCACGCAGCTCACCCCTGAGGTCGTGAAGCGTTCGGTCGCCATGCTGAGCGCCGCCTCGGCGTCGCGCCCGGCCGAGGTCCTCACGTTCAACATCCTGTCCAGCCGTGGCCGCACCATCCGGCCCAAGACGGTCGGGCAGAAGGCGTACGTGGACGCGATCGACACCAACACCATCACGTTCGGCATCGGCCCGGCCGGTACCGGCAAGACCTACCTCGCCATGGCCAAGGCCGTCCAGGCGCTGCAGGCCAAGCAGGTCAACCGGATCATCCTCACGCGCCCCGCCGTCGAGGCAGGGGAGCGCCTCGGGTTCCTGCCCGGCACGCTGTCCGAGAAGATCGACCCGTACCTGCGCCCCCTGTACGACGCGCTGCACGACATGGTCGACCCCGAGCAGGTGCCCAAGCTGATCGAGGCGGGCACCATCGAGGTCGCGCCCCTGGCCTACATGCGTGGCCGGTCGCTGAACGACTCCTTCATCGTCCTGGACGAGGCGCAGAACACGTCCACCGAGCAGATGAAGATGTTCCTGACGCGCCTCGGCTTCGGCTCCAAGATGGTCATCACGGGCGACGCCACGCAGATCGACCTCCCGGGCGGCACCCAGTCGGGGCTCCGCGTCGTGGAGGACATCCTGCTGGGCGTCGACGACGTCGAGTTCTGCCGCCTCACGTCGTCCGACGTCGTGCGGCACCGGCTGGTCAGCGACATCATCGACGCGTACGCGCGGTGGGACGTCCTCACCGGCGACCGCCGTCCGGGCCGCCAGCCGCAGGACTTCCGTCAGGGCGGCAACCAGGGGAGCAAGAGGCAGCGCCGGTGAGCATCGAGGTCAACAACGAGTCGGGGTTCGAGGTCGACGAGGCGGAGTTCGCCGCGCTCGGCCGGTTCGTGCTGGACGCCATGCGGGTGCACCCGCAGTCGGAGCTGTCGATCATCTTCGTCGACACCACCGTCATGACGGACCTGCACGTGCAGTGGATGGACGAGCCGGGACCCACCGACGTCCTGTCCTTCCCGATGGACGAGCTGCGCCCCGGGCGCGACGGCGAGGTCACCCCGGCCGGGACGCTCGGCGACATAGTGCTGTGCCCTGAGGTCGCGGTCACCCAGGCCAAGGCCGCCGGCCACTCCACCACCGAGGAGCTCCTGCTCCTGACGACGCACGGCATCCTGCACCTGCTCGGCTACGACCACGCCGAGCCGGAGGAGGAGAAGGAGATGTTCGCGCTCCAGCGCAAGCTGCTCCTGACCTTCCTCGCGACTCGGTGACCGGCGTGATCGCCCTGCTCCTCACGCTTGTCATGCTGGTCGGTCTCTCGCTGGCCGGCATGCTCTCGGCCGGCGAGGCCGCACTCCTGCGGGTCACCCGCGCCTCGCTCACGGAGGCGCTCGCAGAGGCGGAGCTGGGGCGGTCACCCGATCCGGACCGCGCCTCGCGCATCCGCCGGGCCCAGGCGCTCGTCGTGGACCCGACGGCGATCGTCGCCTCCTTCGCGCTCGTGCGCGTGATGTCGGAGGTGGTCGCCATCGCGGCGGGGACCCTGCTGGTGCAGCAGACCATGCCCGGCGAGGGCGTTCCCGACGAGCTGCCCGTGATGCTCGTCGCGCTGGTCGTCGGTGTCGTGATCGGCGTGATCTTCGTGCGGGTCTCGCCGCGCGCGCTCGGCTTCCGCCATCCGGTGGCGGTGCTGCTCGCGCTCGTGGGTCCGCTGACCGGGGTGTCGCGTGCCGTCGCCTGGCTCACCAGGTTCTCGGTGCCGCGCTACGACCCGTCCCCGCCCACGGAGGCCGAGCTGCGCGACATCGCCGACCGCGTGGGCGAGAGCCTGTCGGAGAGCAGCGCGTTCGAGGAGTCCGACCGGGAGCTCATCCGCTCGGTGATCGAGCTGGGCGGCACCATCACCCGCGAGGTGATGGTGCCCCGCACCGACATGGTGACCGTCACCGCCGACACCTCCCTCGACCGGGTGCTGCGGCTGTTCCTGCGGTCCGGTTTCTCGCGCGTGCCGGTGGTCGGCGAGTCGGTGGACGACGTCGTCGGCGTCGCCTACCTGAAGGACGTCGTCGCCGCGGTGCACTGGCCCGTCGACGAGGGCGCACGCAGGCCCTCGCAGCGTCCCGCCGCCGACGTCGCGCGCGACGCCGTCTTCGTGCCCGAGTCCAAGCCGATCGACGACCTGCTGCGCGAGATGCAGGCCTCCGCCAGCCACATCGCGCTCGTCGTGGACGAGTACGGCGGCGTGGCGGGGCTCGTGACCATCGAGGACCTCCTCGAGGAGGTGGTGGGCGAGCTCACCGACGAGCACGACACGGTGCCCGTCCAGGAGGTCGAGGACCTCGGCGACGGGGTGTTCCGCGTGCCCGCGCGACTACCCGTCGACGAGCTCGGCGACCTGTTCGACCTGCGCCTGGACGACGACGACGTGGACACCGCCGGAGGCCTGCTGGCCAAGGTGCTCGGCAAGGTGCCGCTCGCGGGCTCGTCCGTCGAGGTGGGCGGCGTGCACCTGGAGGCGGAGCGCGTGGAGGGCCGCCGCAAGCAGATCTCGACGATACTCGTACATCGTACGGAGCCGGCCGCCGAGCCGGACGACAGCAACGGTGGTCTCGATCAGCACGACCACCGTGATCAGAAGCGTGACCAGAAGGAAGTGACCTCGTGAGCGACCAGACCGCCGTGGATCCGACCGCTGTCCACCGGAGCGGGTTCGCCTGCCTGGTGGGCCGCCCCAATGCCGGCAAGTCCACCCTGACGAACGCGCTGGTGGGGCAGAAGGTCGCGATCATGTCGGCTCGGCCGCAGACCACGCGCCACACGATCCGCGGCGTCGTGCACCGTGAGGACGCCCAGCTCGTGCTGGTGGACACGCCTGGCCTGCACCGGCCGCGGACCCTGCTGGGGGAGCGGCTCAACGACCTGGTGCGGGACACGCTGTCCGAGGTCGACGTCATCGCGTTCTGCATGCCCGCCGACCAGAAGGTCGGCCCCGGGGACCGCTACATCGCCGCGCAGCTCGCCGAGCTGATGACCGGCCGCAGGCGGGTGCCCGTCGTCGCCGTCGTGACGAAGGCCGACCTCGTCCCCCGCGAGACGCTCATGCAGCACCTCATCTCCGTCGACCAGCTCGCGAGGTCCGTGGACCGCGAGTGGGCCGACATCGTGCCCGTCTCCGCCAAGGACGGGTACCAGGTCGACGAGCTGGAGGCGGTGCTCGTCTCGCACCTGCCCGAGGGACCTGACCTCTACCCGGACGGCGAGCTGACGGACGAGCCGGAGGCCGTCATGGTCGCCGAGCTCGTGCGCGAGGCGGCCCTGGAGGGCGTGCGCGACGAGCTGCCGCACTCCCTCGCGGTGGTCGTGGACGAGATGGTTCCGCGCGAGGGGACGGGCGACCCCGAGAAGGGCAGGCCGCCGCTCCTCGACGTGCGGGTCAACCTGTTCGTCGAGCGCGACTCCCAGAAGGCGATCATCATCGGGCGCGGCGGGTCCCGCCTGCGGGCCGTCGGCACCGAGGCGCGCCAGGGCATCGAGAAGCTGCTCGGCCAGCGGATCTATCTCGACCTGCACGTCAAGGTCGCGAAGGACTGGCAGCGCGACCCGAAGCAGCTCCGCCGGCTGGGGTTCTAGCGTTCGGCGTCTCGCCGTGCTGCCCCGAGATCGGTCACCTGCACGCGGTGTGACGTGAGTTCGGTCGGTTGCCTTGAGATCGGTCATCTGATGGACCGATCTCAAGGCAAGCG
>NZ_JBHXBG010000235.1:0-7155 GCF_042726755.1 Promicromonospora sp. NPDC060271
GCTGGGTATTCGCCCCGATCGGCGGCTGGAAGGGGCGAATATCCAGCACTCAACGGGGGCTGGGAGGGGCGGGTAGAGTTGGGCGCTGTTCAGCATCAGACAGGTGTGGTTGTTGCAGCACGTACAGATCGGTGAGTCCCGGTGACCGTCCTTACTTCTGAAACCCGTCCGGTACAGGTCGAGGCGGCCCGACGGCGCAGCATCGCCGTGATCTCGCACCCCGACGCGGGCAAGTCGACGCTGACCGAGGCGCTGGCGCTGCACGCGCACGCCATCGAGGAGGCCGGGGCGGTCCACGGCAAGGGCAACCGCGCCGGCGTCGTGTCCGACTGGCTCGAGATGGAGCAGAAGCGCGGCATCTCGATCACCTCGGCGGCGCTGCAGTTCGCCTACGGCGACGTCGTGATCAACCTGCTGGACACCCCCGGCCACGCCGACTTCTCCGAGGACACCTACCGCGTCCTGACCGCCGTCGACGCGGCGGTCATGCTGCTCGACTCGGCGAAGGGCCTGGAGCCGCAGACCCTCAAGCTGTTCGAGGTCTGCCGCCGCCGCGGGGTGCCGGTCATCACGTTCGTCAACAAGTGGGACCGCCCCGGCCGCGAGGCCCTCGAGCTCTGCGACGAGCTCGAGGAGCGCATCAACCTGCGCCCGACGCCGCTGACCTGGCCGATCGGCGAGGCCGGCCGGTTCATCGGGCTGGTCGACCGCGCCAGCGGCGAGGTGCGCACCTACCGCCGCGCCCCGGGCGGTGCGGCGATCGCCGAGGAGAGCGTGCTCACGCCGCAAGCCGCCGCCGACACCCTGGGCGACGACCACACCGAGGCCGTGGAGAGCGCCCAGCTCCTCGAGCCCGTCGACCGCGAGTCCTTCCTCGCGGGCACGACGACGCCCATGCTGTTCGGCGCGGCGCTCGCCAACATCGGCGTCCGCCAGCTCCTCGACGCCGTCGTCGATCTCGCCCCCGCACCGGGCGCCCGCCCCGACGTCGACGGCGGTGAGCGCGCGGTCACCCAGCCGTTCAGCGGGTTCGTGTTCAAGATGCAGGCGGGCATGGACCCGAACCACCGCGACCACGTCGCGTTCATCCGGGTGTGCTCGGGCCGGTTCGAGCGCGGCATGGTCGTCACGCACGAGCGCACGGGCCGGCCGTTCGCCACCAAGTACGCCCTGTCGGTCTTCGGCCGGGAACGGTCGACGGTCGAGGACGCCTACCCCGGCGACGTCGTGGGCCTGGTCAACGCCAGCACGCTCGCCGTCGGCGACACGGTGTTCGACTCCGCCGGGCCGAAGGTGCGGTTCCCCCCGATGCCGGTGTTCGCGCCGGAGCACTTCGCCGCCGCACGGTCGGTCGACCCGGGCCGCTCCAAGCAGTTCCGCAAGGGCATCTCCCAGCTCGAGCAGGAGGGCGTCGTCCAGGTCCTCGTCTCGGAGGCGCGCGGCGACGGCAACCCGATCCTTGCCGCCGTCGGACCGCTGCAGTTCGAGGTGGCGACCTTCCGGATGGAGCACGAGTTCTCCGCGCCGATCCGCACGGAGACGCTGGGGCTCTCGCTCGCCCGCGAGGCAGCGCCGGAACACATCGATACCATCGCCGGCTACCCGGGCGTCGAGGTCGTGCGCCGCGGCGACGGGACGCCGCTGGTCCTGCTGCGCGACATCTGGCACGCCCGCGCGTTCGAGCGCGCCCACCCGGACGTGCCGCTGATCCCGCTGGTCGCCAGCGGGGTCTGACGCTCGACACTCCGGCCGGGGAACGCCGGGCCGCGGCGGGGCGCGGGCTACGGTCTTCGCATGACGTCGCCCAGCTCGTCCGAGACCGGCGCTCCCGGTCCTGACGTGCCAACCGGTCCTGACCAGCCCGCACCCGGCCGGCCCTCGCCCAGCCAGCCCCCGACGGACCAGCCGGAGCCGCCGCCCGGCGCACCCGACTCCCCGCGCCCGCCACGCTGGCTGCCCCGGGCGCTGTTCCTGGCCGTGGTGACGGTGTTCGTCGCCATCTTCGCGTGGAACGCGATGGGGAAGCTGGAGGGGCTCTTCGTCAACGTGCTCATCGCGGTCTTCATCGCGCTGGCCCTCGAACCGGGCACGGTCTGGCTGGTGCGGCGCGGCTGGCGGCGAGGGCTGGCCGCCGCCGTCACGCTGCTCGGGTCGCTCGTCGTGGTGATCGTCCTGATGGCGCTGTTCGGCAACCTGTTCGTGCAGCAGCTCGTCGAGCTCGCGCAGTCGGTCCCCCGGCTCTACGAGGGGTTGCAGGGGTTTGTCGTCGAGCGCTTCGGCATCGAGATACCCGAGTCCGAGAACCTGCTGCGGCAGGCGTTCGACCGGTTCGGCGAGGACGTCGCCTCCGGGGCGCTGCTGGTGGGTACCACGCTGGTGGGCGGGCTCCTCGCGACCCTGACGATCCTGCTCGTCTCCTACTACCTGCTGGCGGCCGGGCCGCGTTTCCGTGCGGCCGTGTGCGGCTGGCTGACGCCGGCGCGGCAGCAGGAGATGCTGCACCTGTGGGAGGTCACCCAGGGCAAGGTGTCCGACTACATCGGCTCCCGCGTGGTGCTCGCGGCGGTCTCGACGGTGGTCACCTTCGTGTTCCTCGCGATCCTGCAGACGCCGTACGCGGTACCGCTGGCCGTCTTCGTCGGGGTCGTCTCCCAGTTCGTGCCGACGATCGGCGCCTACCTCGGTGGCGCACTGCCCACGATGGTGGCGCTGACGGCGCAGGGCTGGCCCCAGGCGCTGGGCGTGCTCGCCTTCGTCATCGGCTACCAGCAGTTCGAGAACCTCTACCTGGCGCCGAAGGTGTCCGCCCGTGCGCTGGAGATGAACGCCGCGGTCAGCCTGCTCGTGGTGCTCGCGTTCGGCGCGGTGTTCGGGGTGCTCGGCGCGTTCCTCGCACTGCCCGTCGCCGCGACGATCCAGGCCGTCGCGACCACCTACTTCCGGCGGCACGAGCTCGTCGAGTCGCACATGCTGCGGGACCCGGACGGGCTGGGCAAGGCGCCGTGACCCGCCCTGAGCGGCCGGCGGCTCGGCGGGCACGGTGTGCTGGATCTGTGGGTGCCGGCAGGGCTGAACTTCGTTCGGGTGTGCACCGAGCTTGCGGGCTGTGCTGAACAGTTCGGCTGAGGTGAAATGAGCGGGGTCAGGCCGAACGAATTTCAGCAGGCCTGGCACCCGCTCTCCGGGGCTGCTTCACCCGGACTGCTTGGCCCAGATCTGGTCGCGTTCGGCAGCCTCCGGGACGGTCGTGGTGGCTCCTCTCACGCCGGCCGTTCAGCGCTTGCCCCTGACGTCAACGTCAGGTCCTAGCGTTCCGGGCATGGACATCAACAACTCAGTTGCCCTCGTCACCGGCGCCAACCGCGGCCTGGGCCGTGCCTTCGCCCAGCGTCTCCTCGAACGGGGTGCACGAAAGGTCTACGCCACGGCCCGCCGTCCCGAGACCGTGGACCTGCCCGGCGTGGAGGTGCTGGCCCTCGACGTCACCGACCCCGACTCCGTCCGGGCTGCGGCCGCGGCGGCCGCCGACGTCTCGCTGCTCGTCAACAACGCGGGGATCTCGACGGGAACCGGCCTCGTGACCGGCTCGATGGACGCGGTGCGGCTCGAGCTGGAGACCAACACACTCGGCCCCCTCGGCCTGATCAGGGCGTTCGCACCGACCCTCGCCGCGAACGGTGGGGGTGCGGTCGTGAACGTCCTCTCCGCGATGTCCTGGTTCGGGATCAACGGCGCCAACGCCTACCACCTGACCAAGGCGGCGGCGTGGGCCATGACCAACGGTGTGCGGCTGGAGCTTGCGGAGCAGGGCACGCTCGTGACCGCCGTCCACCTGGGCCTCGCGGACACCGACATGTCGGCCGGCTGGTCGGTGCCCAAGCTCGCGCCCTCGGACCTGGCCGACGCCGTGCTCGACGGCGTCCAGGCGGGCTCCGCCGAGGTGCTCGCGGACCAGTGGAGCCGGGACGTCAAGGCCCGGCTGCCGCTGGCGCCGGAGGAGTTCAACGCCGAGATGAGCCGCGCGCTCTCGGCGCTCGCGGCGGCCTGAGCGGCCCCTCCCGTCGGCGGGGCGGCTCAGGGAGCGGCCGCACCCGGGTCGCCGACGTCGAACGAGCGGCCGATCTGGCCGAGGGCCCTGGTGAGCAGGTCGTCGGGGTCGGTGTCCCAGGCTTCGGCCTTGAGCGCGAGCAGGCCGTCGAGCGTCAGCGACGCGAGGCCGTGGCCCAGGGCCCAGAGCGTGATGCCGACGGCCTGCGGGTCGGCGACGCCGAGCCGGTCGACCAGGTCCGTGAGGACCTTGAGCGCGGCGTCCCCGGCCTCCTGCACCGCAGGGTGCTTCTCCGGCTGGGAGAGCTCGGGCCGGAACATCACCTGGAAGTGACCGGGCTGCCGCCGGGCGAAGGCTACGTAGGCCGCGGCGACGCGCACGACGTCGTCGGTCCTCGACGCGCCCGGCGACGTGCCCACCGCGCCGAGCAGGTCCTGGGTGAGCAGGTCGAAACCCCGGGCGGCGATCGCGGACAGCAGGGCGGCCCGGTCGGCGAAGTGGTGGTACGGCGCTCCGGGACTGACGCCGGCCTCACGGGCGACGCGCCGCAGGCTCACCGCGCCGATCCCCTCGGTCTCGATGAGCCGCACGGACGCCTCGACCAGCTCCTCGCGCAGCGAGCCGTGGTGGTACGTCTCGCGCTTGCGCACGCTGCTGACCGCCGCACCGTTGACCTCCATGGCGCCAATCTATACGGTGTTCATAATCTGAACACCGCTCAGACTGGAGACGTGATGTCGAGGATTCTTGTCACCGGCGCCACCGGGTTCATCGCCGGGCACGCGATCGAGGAGCTGATCAAGGGCGGGCACGAGGTGCGCGGGACGGTCCGCTCGCTGCGGGATCCCGCACGGTTCGCGCACCTGCACCAGATCGCCTACGCGCTGGGCGGAAGCCTCGAGCTGGTGGAGGCGGACCTGTCCGAGGACGAGGGCTGGGACGCGGCCGCCGCCGACCAGGAGTACGTGCTCCACATGGCCTCGCCCTTCCCGGCGACACCGCCGCGGGACGAGGCGGAGCTCGTCCGGCCCGCCGTCGACGGCACACGACGGGTCCTGGAGGCGAGCGCCCGTGCGGGTGTGCGGCGCGTCGTCATGACGTCGTCGCTCGCCGCGATCTCGGCGGACAGGTCGGGCGACGTCGAGCGGCGTCGGACCGAGGAGGACTGGAGCGACCTGGACCGCATCGCCCCGTACGCGAAGAGCAAGACCCTCGCGGAGCGCACCGCGTGGGACGTCGCGGCGCGGCACCCCGAGCTGGAGCTCGCGGTGATCAACCCGGGCCTCGTGCTCGGCCCCCTGCAGCATGCGGCGGCGGGCACATCGGTGGCCCTGGTCCGCCGCCTGCTGAACCGCGAGCTCCCGGCCGTCCCGGAGCTCGGCTTCGCGCCGGTGGACGTGCGCGACGTCGCGCGGGCGCACGTGCTCGCCGTCGAGACGCCCGGCGCGGCCGGCAACAGGTACATCTGCGCCGGTGAGAACGTGTGGCTGGGGGAGATCGCGCGGATCCTCGGCGAGGAGTTCGGGCCGCTGGGGTACCGCGTGCCCCGCCGGCGGATGCCCTACTGGATGCTGTGGGCGGCCGGCCGGTTCGACCGCGAGGTGCGGCTCGGCCTCGACTTCGTGGGCAGCGCCGAGCGGGTCAGCGCGGACAAGGCCAGGCGCGAGCTCGGGTGGAGCATGCGGCCGGTGCGGGAGACGGTGGTCGAGACGGGCCGCAGCGTCATCGACCTCGGGCTCGTGCGGGCGCGCTCCTAGCCGACGGCGGGACGGTCGGCCAGAAATCAGGTTTCCAGCGAGAACGCCGCCATGTCAGGGTCGGCGCGTGAGCGATTCCCGACGTGACCTGCTGCGCCGGCAGCTCGATCTGACCTGGTCGCTGTTCGAGTATCACCTGGAGCGGCTGGCCCCCGAGGACTTCCTGTGGGAGCCCGCCGCGCTCTGCTGGACGGTCCGGCCGACGGCCGACGGCGTCTGGGTGCCGGACTGGTCGGACACGGAACCCGACCCGGTTCCCGTGCCGACGATCGGCTGGGTGACCTGGCACATCGGCTGGTGGTGGAGCGTGGCGATCGACCATGCCCAGGGGCGAACGCCCCGGGAACGGGCGGAGATCACGTGGCCGGGAGACGGGCGGGCCGCCGTCGAGTGGCTGCGTGGCCTGCACGTCGACTGGCTGGCGGTGCTCGACGGTCTCACCGACGCCGAGCTGGACGCCAGGGCCGTCTATCCGGTGCAGGACGACGCCGGGTACACCCTCGCGCACATGGCCGCGTGGGTGAATTCCGAGCTCATGAAGAACGTCGCGGAGATCGGCCAGCTCCGCATGCTGCGGGCCGCTGCGTCGGCGTGACCACGCAGAACGGAGGATTCGTTCTCCGGGCGGCCCCACAGGCAGCTTTCAGCAGCGATACTTGGGCGGTGACTACGTCCAGCGAGACCCCTGCGGTGGCAGGAGCAGAGATCCCGGTAGAGCTTCTCTTCCGAGTTCCATACGGCAAGGTCCTGCACGGCAAGGACTGCCAGCACCTGTCCGAGGATCGCCTGGCTTCCCTCCAGCCCGCGACCGAGCTCGACAGGCAGAAGTTCAAGGTGTGCAAGACGTGCCTCGTGGCACTCACCACGGTGAGCCACGACGACTTCGACTCGTTCGAGGCCGCCCTCGAGGCCCTGCCCGTTCCGCAGGCGCACCGGCCGGCCATGCGCGAGATCGCCGAGGGCCTCGACAAGACCCGCATCTGGATCCCGTCGTCCCGCTCGTACGTGGCCGTCTCGCCCGGCCCCGGTCAGGAGGCGTCCGCCTTCTTCAACAAGGGCTTCGTCGACGTCCAGCAGGCCGGCGGCGGGTACAAGCGCGTCCTCATGGCCGGATTCTCGGGTAAGCAGACCAACTCGTTCGCGCACGCGCCCGACGCCGCCCCGGCGAGCTGCCCGGGCTGCTACATGCAGCTTCCCGCGACGGGCCGCTGCGACGCCTGCGACTGAGGGCCTGCGACCGAGCACGTCCGTCCGACCGTCAGCGCGTACGGGTGCGGTTCGAACAGGGGGAAGTGGCGCCACACCAGGCGGACCTGGCCCTCGGAGCCGTTGACGAGCTCGTGCAGCACG
>NZ_JBHXBG010000236.1:0-7134 GCF_042726755.1 Promicromonospora sp. NPDC060271
GTCGTCGAGACCGCGCTGCCGCCCCCTGACGCCAGGACCTCCGGCGCCCACTCGCATCCGCAGCGCGATCAGACCTGTCGCGGCCCGGGCGAGGTGGTGCCGGTGCCCCGGCGAGGCCACAGCGCGATGGCCAGGCCCGCGAGGACGCTCAGGATGTGCAGCCAGTTGTCCGCCGCGTTGATGTTGAGGAAGTTGATGTCCGGGTTGTTCACCGCGACCAGGCCGTAGACGAACGCCGCGCCGTACCCGATCACCAGCAGCCAGCCGAACGTCCGTGCCCGGCCCGGCGAGGACCACATCGTGACGCCGAGAAGCCCGATCAGGAGGTGCACGATGTTGTGCAGCGGGTTGACGGCGAACCCGAGCAGAGTCTGGTCGTGGTCGTGCTCCGCGAAACCGTCGAACCCGGTCACGAAGAACCCCAAGATACCGACCAGGAGATAGACCACGCCGATCGTGAGGGCGAGCCACTGGTGTGGCGCCCGGACACGCGTCGCGTGCGTGTATTGCGTCATGGCGTTTCTCCATTCCGTGTGGTTACCAGTACCAACACATTGGGCATGAGTCGGTCCACTCGCATTTGACGCGAATCTCCCGGTGGTGCGACTCGACGCCGACCGCGGGAATCTGGAGGTACGGACCGGTCGACGGTGGGAGGTCACGGTGCAGACGATGGTGAGGACCGCGAAGGCGCCGCGGGTCGCGCGAGCCACCGGGCTCGCACTCGGTGCCGTGGTGGCGGCAGTGCGCAGACGGCGCCCTCGACCGCTCCACCCGACCGGCACGGTGCTCACCGGGACGCTGCGTCTCGACGTCGGCGACGCGCCAGGTGCTGCCGCGCTCGGCGCGCCCGCGAACCACCAGGTGACCGTGCGCGTATCGCGCGCCGCCGGTCTCCCCGCTCCGCTGCCGGACGTCTTCGGTCTGGCGGTGCGCTGGACCGAAGACGACCAGTCCCAGGCGATCCTGCTGTCGGCGACCGGCCTGGGCCGGGTCACCCGCTTTCTCCTGGCGCCCCGGTTCCGCCCGCTCGGGGGCGGGTTCGGCACGCTCATGCCGTTCCGCGACCTCGACGGCCGCCCCGTGCTGCTCGCTGCCGCTCCCGCCGACAGGCGCCCGCGCGGCCGGCACAGCACGAGCACGACCGCGCTCGTCGGCACCGACCTGGTACTGCTGTCCGCGCACCCCGGCGAGCGATGGCGCCGACTGGGGACGCTCCACTGCGGGCCCGCTGTCGCGGGCGACGCACCCCGGGTCGATCCGGTAGAGCAGGTTCCAGGGTCGCTCGCCACCTACCCGTGGGCCGCGGCACTCCGGGCTCCCGCCTACCGGGCGGCCCGGACGGCCCGGACGCGCCGGACAGTCCGGACGACCACCCGGCGGCCCGAGGAACAGGACTGAGCCCGCAGCACGTTCTACGGTGGACGGATGGAACCCGCGACGGAAGGTACCGCTAGGCCGACCCTCGTCTTCGACGTCCTCGGCACCCTGGTCGACCAGACCGGGAGCATGGAACGGCGCGTGGCGGCGGTGGCCGGGATCGACAGCGGTGCGGCGGCGGAGGTGGCCCGCCGGTGGCTGGGGCACGTCGCCGAGCAGGAACGCGCGATCGTCGAGGGCCGGCGCACTTTCGTACCCAGTCATGAGCTGGACGGCGAGGCGCTGAGTGTGCTGGTTCGCGAGGGCCTGCTGCTGCCCGACGCCGCCGAACGACTCACCGCCGCGTCCGAGCGACTGGAGCCCTGGCCGGACAGCGTCGCCGGCCTGGACCTGCTCACCGCCGACTTCACGGTGCTCGGCCTGTCCAATGCCAGCCGCCGGGTGCTGGCCGGCATCAGCACGAACGCCGGGCTGCGGTGGCACCAGGTGCTGTCGAGCGAGGACGCGCGCACGTACAAGCCGGACCCGGCGATCTATGCGCTAGCGAACGACAGCGCACCCACCGGATCCGGCACGCCGTTCATGGTGGCCGCACACGCCTGGGACCTACGGGCCGCCGCGAAGGCCGGCCTGCGGACGGCGTACGTGCCCCGGTCCGACGGCGACCCGCCCGGCCCGGACGACACGTTCGACCTGCGGGCGACGACCCTCCTGGACCTGCGCGCACAGCTGCTCGACCTCGCTGGGAGCGGCTGACGGAGCGCCGTCGGAATCCTTCGGACCCACTCTCGCCGGTGACCACTACAAAGGGCATATCACACCCAAATTTCGATGAATCCACATCCACAGTAAAACTAGGACCCAGCCGGTCAAAACCGGACGCCGTGCGCACAGGGGGCTTGGACGCGTGACGATCGCCATCGACCTGGGTATCGACGACCTGCGCGCGGTCCTCGACGCCGAAGGTGAGGCCAACGGTTCCATGGCGGACTTCCCGCTGCCCGACCAGGTCCGGGCAGGTGCGTCACCCCGTGCCGCCCACGCCGTCACAGGGCCGGAGTGCCGTTCCACCCGCGCCGCCATGCACGACTACCTCGGCCGGCACCTTCCGCCTCGCCGCGCGCGCCGCCTGGAGCTCCACCTGGACGGCTGCGCCGAGTGCATCCGTGCGTTCATCGACATCCGTGAGGTCTCCTGGGCACGTCGCGCCGTGGTCGAGACCGCGAACCTGACCGTCACCCGTTCCGACGTCTCCGAGCGGCTCGGGCCGCACCGCCGTCGGTAGCCTGACCACCTTCGGTGGGGGCCGCGAGCTGGCCCACTCGACCGGTCACAACCGCTTGGCCAGGAACAGCGAGTCCCCGTGCACCTCGTCGCGTTCCACACGACCGGTCTCGACGAACCCGAGCTTCGCCAGCAGACCCCTTGCGCTCCACCGCCAGCAGGGCGCGGTAGCAGGCACCCCGACACCGGTTGCGCAGCGGGTGAACCCTGAAACTGCCCTGGAGATCGGGGCTTTCGTCCCTCGCGCACGGGCGCGAAGAAGCGCACACTTTCGACAGGACGACTGGTCCGTCAGCAGTCAGCAGGAGGTGCGCCATGGCCGCCAGACACACGATCCTCCGCGCCGCGGCCGTTCTCGGCAGCAGCCTGGCGATCCTCCTCGCGGGGCTGACCGTCCCCGCGGCCGCCGAGCCCGAGACCCCTGTCCTGTACCCGTCCGGCTCGTCGGTGACGCGCGCCGTCGGCCTCGGGTTCGACACATGCACCGCGCCGTCGCTCGCCGCACTGCAGGCCTGGAAGGGCACGTCGCCGTACAGCACCGTGAACATCTACTTCGGCGGCAACAACCGCGCCTGCGCACAGCCGAACCTGACCTCGTCCTGGGTCCGCGACGCCGTCGCGGGCGGCTGGAAGCTGCTGCCCACCTATCTCGGCTACCAGCCGTACTGCATGTTCGGCGACAAGCCGAACCGCTTCACCGCCGACAACGCCACGGCCCGGGGGACCTCGGACGCCGGTGACGCGGTCACCAGGGCCAAGGCCCTGGGCCTGCTGCCGGGAAGTGCCCTGTACGCGGACGTCGAGCACTACGACCGCTCGGTCTCGTCGTGCCGCACCGCGGTGCTCAGATATGTCTCGGCGTGGACGAAGAAGCTGCACCAGTCGGGCTACCTCGCCGGCGTGTACGTCCATCAGGACTCGGGGCTGCGCGACCTCTCCGACTCGTACGACTCGACCACGTACGCCCGCCCGGACGCGGTGTGGATGGCTCGCTGGGACGGCAACTCGGCACTGACCAACTGGCCGACCGCGCCGAACTCGCACTGGGCCGACTTCCAGCGGGCCAAGCAGTACCGCGGGGACCACGACGAGACCTGGGGCGGGGTGACCATCAACATCGACTCCGACTCCCTCAGGGCACCCGTCGCCACCGTCGCACGCACCTACAGCGTGACGAGCAGCACGTCGCTGAACGCCCGCACCGGTCCGGCGCCCACCTACCCCGTCGTCCGCACCTACTCGCCGGGCGCCTCGCTGGCCGTGATGTGCCAGACGACCGGGCAGCAGGTCCACACGACCTCCGTGTGGAACCGGCTGACCAGCGGGGCGTGGGTCAGCGACTACTACGTCTCGACGCCGTCGAACACCGGGTTCACCCGGTCGCTCCCGCGGTGCATCTACCCGGGACAGGTGACCACCGCCTCGCTGAACGCCCGTACCGGGCCCGGGACCTCGTACGCCATCACCGGGAGCCCGCTGCCTCGTGGCGCGCTCGCCCACGTGATGTGCCAGGACCAGGGCAGCGCGGTCGGGACCACACGGGTGTGGAACAAGCTGCGCGACGGTCGCTGGGTCAGCGACTACTACGTCTCGAACCGGTCGAGCAGCACCTGGAGCGCGCCGGTCCCGCACTGCCCGTGACGCTTCGATAACCTCGACGTGTGTTCGCGGGATTCGCTGCCGAGCAGGTAGAGACAGACGACGCGTCGATCTTCGTCCGGCACGCCGGGTCGGGTCCGCCCGTCCTGCTCCTGCACGGCCACCCGCGGACGTCGGCGACCTGGCACCGCGTGGCTCCCCGGCTCGTCGACGCGGGCTTCTCCGTGGTGTGTCCCGACCTGCGCGGATACGGCAGGTCCCGGGGTCCCGCGGCCGACCCGGAGCACGCCGCCCACTCGAAGCGGGCGGTCGCCGGCGACATGCTCGCGGTCATGCGGCACCTGGGCCACGAGCAGTTCCACCTGGCAGGCCATGACCGCGGCAGCCTCGTGGCGCTGCGGCTGGCCCTCGACCATCCGCAGGCCATCGAGCGGCTGGCGCTGATCGACTGCATACCCGTCAGCGAACATCTCCGCCGGGCGGACGCGAGGTTCGCGACGCAGTGGTGGCACTGGTTCTTCTTCGCCCAGCCGGACATCCCGGAACGCGTGATCAACGCCGATCCGGTCGCGTGGTACGGCGCGAAGGCCGACCCCGCCGCCATGGGCGCGGAGAACCATGCCGAGCTCATGGCCGCGGTCGCCCGTCCGGTCGTGGTGCGCGCGATGCTGGAGGACTACCGCGCCGGCCTCACAGTGGACCGCGCGCACGAGGAGGCGGACCGCGCTGCCGGCCGGCGGGTCGCCGCGCCGCTCCGCGTCCTGTGGTCGCTCCAGGACGACATCGAGGACCTGTACGGCGATCCCCTGGTCATCTGGCGCGAGTGGGCGGACTCCGTCGACGGGTTCGGCATCGACTCAGGGCATCACGTCGCCGAGGAGAATCCGGAGGACCTCGCGCGGGCCCTGGCCGGTCACTTCCGACCCGAGGACGCGCCGACGTCGTCCGCCCCGCAGGACGGCGCAAGCTAGCGCGAGGCGAGCCGTTCCAGCAGGGCGGCACTCCTCGCCAGCAGCGCCCGCTCCTCGTCGGTGAGCTCGGCCTCGATGGCCTGTGCGAGCCACCCGGCCCTGCGGCCACGCTCCGCCTCGAGCGCGGCCCGACCGGCGTCCGACAGCTCGACCAGCGCCTTGCGACCGTCGGTGGGGTGCGCCCGGCGCGTGACCAGGTTCTCGTCCATGAGCAGCCCGACCACCCGGGCCATCGACTGGGGGCGCACGCGCTGGTCGGCGGCGAGGTCGCTGGTGGTCATCGCGCCGTCACGGTCCAGTGCACCCAGCACCGCCACCTGACCCAGCGGGATGCGGTCCTCGTGCTTGACGCGCCGCGTGAGCTTGCCCATCGCGGTGCGCAGCTCTGCGGCGATGGCGGCGGCTTCCGAGGTGGGCACAGCACACTCTACCCCGCTGCCCCTCGCAGAGCTGGGCAGCAAAACTGCACAGCACATCTGCACAGTCTTGCTGTATGGTTCGGCGTTGTCGGGCTCAGCGCCAGCGTTGTCGCAGCCGGGGCCCGGCATACGACAACGGGAAGGACTCCCATGTCCGCACGAGCAGTCGGAAGCAGCAACACCGTTATCGAGAGCGTCACCGCCCGGCGGATCATCGACAGCCGGGGTAATCCCACGGTCGAGGCCGACGTCGTCCTGGCGGACGGATCACTGGGGCGCGCGGCGGTCCCATCGGGTGCCTCCACCGGGACCCGGGAGGCCGTCGAGCTGCGCGACGGCGACCCCGCACGCTGGCACGGCAAGGGCGTCGACCGGGCAGTGGCCCACGTCAACGGGGAGATCGCGGCGGCGGTGCGCGGCCGGGACGCGACCGACCAGGCGGGTCTCGACACGGTGCTGATCGCCCTGGACGGCACGGCCACGAAGTCCCGGCTGGGCGCCAACGCGATCCTCGGCGTCTCGCTCGCCGCCGCCAAGGCCGCCGCCGCGGCCCGCGGCGAGCCCCTGTACCGCTACCTCGGCGGACCCGACGCGCACCTCCTGCCGCTGCCGATGATGAACATCGTCAACGGCGGCGCGCACGCCGACAACCCGCTGGACTTTCAGGAGTTCATGATCGCGCCCCTGGGGGCCGACACCTTCGCGGAGGCCGTCCGCATGGGCAGCGAGGTCTTCCACACCCTGCGCAGCGACCTGCTCGCGGCCGGCCACTCGACGGGCGTCGGCGACGAGGGCGGGTTCGCGCCCGCGCTGCGGACCGCCGAGGAGGCGCTCGACTTCGTGCTGGCCGCCATCGAGCGCACGGGCTACCGCCCCGGCACGGACATCGGTCTGGTCATGGACCCGGCGTCGTCGGAGTTCTTCCGCGACGGCGTCTACGACTACGCGGGCGAAGGCGTGCGCCGCACGCCCGCCGAGCACGCCGACTACCTGGCCGGGCTCGTCGACGCCTACCCGGTCGTGTCCATCGAGGACCCGATGGCGGAGGACGACCTGGACGGCTGGCGCGAGCTGACCGCCCAGGTCGGCGACCGCTGCCAGCTCACGGGCGACGACGTGTTCTGCACCGACGAGGCGCTCCTGAGCGAGGGCATCCGCACCGGCGTCGGCAACTCGGTCCTGGTCAAGGTCAACCAGGTCGGGACCCTCACCGAGGCGCTGGCCACGGTGGCCACCGCCCAGCGGGCCGGCTGGACGGTCGTCATGTCGCACCGGTCGGGCGAGACCGAGGACACCACCATCGCCGACCTCGCGGTGGCGACCGGCTGCGGCCAGATCAAGACCGGCTCGCTCTCCCGCTCCGACCGCACGGCGAAGTACAACCGGCTGATCCGCATCGAGGAGGAGCTGGGCGACGCGGCGCGCTACGCGGGCCGCTCGGCGCTGTCCCGGTCGTGAGCACGGGCCGCCGGACGCGGTAC
>NZ_JBHXBG010000237.1:0-7123 GCF_042726755.1 Promicromonospora sp. NPDC060271
ACCCCCGGCGTCGCCAGGGGACTCGGACAGGCGCTCTACTTCGCCGATCCTGCCTCGCGGTGGGGGCGTGACCTTGGTCGCTCGGTGGAAAAAGAGGCGGGGACTGTCGGTGTCTCGACGTAGCCTCAGGAAACCATGATCGACGCACCGCAGACCCCTGAGACCACGCCCTTTCCCGAGGCGTCGCCCCGCCCTGCGCCCGTGCCGACGGACGACCCGGACCGCCGGCTCGACTGGCGCCGGCTGCGCGGCGTGGCCGCGGTCGTCGCCCTGCTCGCGCTGACGGCGGGCGCGGTGGGCCAGGCCCTCGGCGCGGCAGCGGCCGGGGAGCTGGCGGCCGACGCCACCGTGCTGGGGCTCGTCCTGCTCGCCCTGTGCGTGGTCGGTGGTGCGCTCCTCGACGGCCTCGGACAGGTGGTCTGGGCGGGCGTGGTGGACCGGGCCGAGGGCAAGCTCCGGAGCGACCTGCTCAGCGCGGCCCTGCGCCAGCCGCTCGCGACCCTCTCGGAGCAGGCGGTGGGCGAGGTCCTCGACCGGGTCGACGACGACACGCACGCCGTCGGAACGCTCGTGCGCCGCCAGCTGTGGGGCGCGGCCCGCACGGTCGCCGGCGTGATCCCCATGTGGATCATCGCCGGCATCACCTGGTGGCCCGCCTGGCTCCTGTTCCCCGTGCTCGGCGGGATCGTCGCCCTGCTCACCAGGCCGCTGCTCGGCGAGATCGCACGCCGCAAGGTGATCGAGGAGGCCGCGTGGACCGATCACGCCGCCGCCTTCGAGGAGGCCGTGGCCGCCCGGAACGACCTGCGCACCAGCCTCGGGCAGGCGTTCGCCGTGCGGCGGGTCGCACAGCTCTCCGCGACGGTGCACGAGAAGTTCCGCTCGGTGGTGCGCGTCGAGGAACGCCTGCTCCGGCGCGCCGGTCTGGTGATGTACGCGCTGCTGGCCGGTACGGCGGTCGCGTGCGCGGTGGTGGCCGTCGGCGGTGGCCTGTCGGTGCAGCAGCTCGTCACGCTCTTCCTGGTCACCGCGATGTTCGTGGGGCAGATGGACAACCTGGTCCACCACCTGCCGGACATCCAGGAGGGATTCGGCGCGGTGCTGCGCATCCGCCAGATGCTGGCGGTCGAGCCCGAGCCCGACGGCGGCGACGACCTGCCCGACGGGCCGCTGGGGCTCGAGCTGCGCGACCTGACGTTCGCCTATGCCGAGGGCACGTTCGCGCTGCAGGGCGTCGACCTCACGGTGCCGGCCGGTGAGACCATCGCGCTCGTCGGCCGCACCGGCTCGGGCAAGTCGACGCTGGCCGCGCTCATGTCGCGTGCGGTGGAGCCCGAACGGGGCTCGGTCTTCCTCGGCGGTGCCGACGTACGCGACCTGGACCTGCAGAAGCTGCGGGGCGCTGTCGGCGTGGTCACGCAGCGCACGGAGATCATCGCCGGGACGCTCGCGGAGAACATCGCGCTGTTCGCGGACGTCCCCCGGGCCGACATCGACGCGGCGGTGCGCGAGCTCGGCCTGACCGACTGGACGGCCGGCCTGCCCGACGGCCTCGACACCCTCCTCGGGCCCGGCGGCACCAAGCTCTCGGCGGGCGAGGAGCAGCTCGTCGCCTTCGCCCGGCTCCTCGTGCGCGACGTCCAGCTCGTGGTGCTCGACGAGGCGACCGCGCGGATGGACCCGCTCACCGAGGCGCGCGTCGTCGCGGCGTCGGACCGACTGCTCACCGGACGCACGGGCGTGCTCATCGCGCACCGGCTCGGCACCATCGAACGAGCCGGCCTCGTGGCCGTCCTCGATCGGGGCCGGGTGGTGCAGCAGGGCCGGCGCGCGGTCCTCGCCCGCCAGCCGGGGCCGTTCCGCTCGCTGCTGGAGGCCGGAGCGAGCGACGGGTCGCTCGACGCCCAGGGGGCGAGCCGGACTGACGCCACGAACGAGGCACGCGCCCAGTCGGTAGCCGCTCCCGTCGCGCAGCCGCTCGACGCCGTCGGGTCGGACGCCGCCGGGTCGGACGCCGTCGGGTCGGACGCGGCTGGGTCGGACGCCGCCAGGTCCCGCTCCGCCGAGCCGGACAGCGCAGCGGCCGAGCCCGACGCGGTCGGCGGCCGCCGTCGGGCGGGAACGCCACCCGACCTGGCCCGGCCCGGTGACGGGCCGAGCCTCGCGCGCGGTGTGCTGCACGCGCTGTTCGTGCGTCCGCAGTGGGGCCTGTTCGGCGCGGTCCTGTTCCTGCTCGCCAGCCTGGTCGCCGCACAGGGCGCCGTCACCGGGTTCCTGTGGGGCCGCACGGTCGAGCAGGTC
This sequence comes from Promicromonospora sp. NPDC060271, assembly GCF_042726755.1. NCBI lineage: Bacteria > Bacillati > Actinomycetota > Actinomycetes > Micrococcales > Promicromonosporaceae > Promicromonospora > Promicromonospora sp. NPDC060271. Next base: position 2,302 of record NZ_JBHXBG010000237.1, read on the forward strand.
GGCACCGGTGAGCTGCCCCTGGTCCTGCTGGTCTCGCTCGCCGTCCTGCTGCTGATGCAGCCGCTGTTCATCTCCCGTGCCATGGGCGTGTACCCGCGCTGGTGGATCGAGATCCTGCTGCGGATCCGGATGTCGGTCATGCACGGGCAGACCCGGCAGTACCGCCTGCCCGACACGCCGCCCGGTGAGGTCGTGGCCAGGTCCATGGACGCCGACCGGTTCGTGCGGTACGCGGACCGCTGGGTCGACTTCGTCAACGGGCTCGCTATCGTGGCGGTCACGGCGCTGATCAGCGGGACCTGGACCGCCGGCGCCGTCCTGCTGGCGGTCATGGTCGTCTCGGCGACGGCGTCGGCGATCGGCCGGCCGATCGCTGGTCGCTCGGCCGCTGGCTCCTCGGCGGCACGTGCGCGGTTCGGCCGCGCCCTGGTCTCGGCGCTCGACTCGGCTCGCACGGTGAAGCTCGCCGCCCGCACGCCCGACGTGCGCAGGCACCTCGGTGTGGTCGACTCGGGCCGCGTGAAGGCGGCCATCTTCGAGCACCGGGTGCAGGCGGTGCTCGACTCGGTGCCGCTGGTGACCCTCTACGTGGGTGTGGTCGCCGCCTGGGCGTTCTACCTCACCGACCGGTGGGACCTGGCCACCACGCTGCTCGTCTCGAGCGCCGTGATGGGCTTCGCCTGGTTCGGTGTCGTGGCCGGCGCCGTGGTCACCGAGGCACCCGGCACCCGGGCCTGGCAGGTCGCGACGGCCCGGTTCGCCGGTGGCGTCGACCTCGTCTCGCGCGAGCGGGGCGTCGACCTGGTCACCGGCACCGCGCCGTCGCCCGAGCCGGCTCCGCGCGAACCCCTGGACCGTCTGGAGCTGCACAACGTCACCGCGCTGCACGACGACGGCACGATCGGCGTCTCCGACGTCGACCTCGTGATCCGCCGCGGCGAGCTCGTGCTCCTGCTCGGCCAGGTCGGTTCGGGCAAGTCGTCGCTGCTGTCCGCCCTGGCCGGGCTCATCGAGCACACCGGAGAGGTCCGCTGGAACGGCACCGAGGTGACCGACGCCCAGGTCTTCATGCGCCCCGGCCAGGTCGCCCACGTGGCGCAGGTGCCGCGCGTGCTGTCCGGCACGTTCTCCGACAACGTGCGGCTGGACCACGCCCGCGACATCGTCGGCCCGGTCCAGGGCGCGCGGCTCGCGCAGGACATGGAGGAAGCGGGCGGTCCGCACGCGCTGGTCGGACACCGCGGGGTGCGGCTGTCCGGTGGTCAGGTCCAGCGGCTCGCGCTCGCGCGGGCGCTCGCGGCGGACACGGAGCTCCTGCTGGCCGACGACGTCTCCAGCGCGCTCGACGCCTCGACCGAGATCGAGCTGTGGGCCGCCCTGCGTGAGCGGGGCACCACGGTGGTGGGCGCGACGTCGAAGCGCGCGGCGCTCGCCCGCGCCGACCGCGTGGTGGTCCTGGTCGACGGCGAGGTCGCCGAGGTCGGGCCGTGGGCCGACCTCGCGGCGAGGTGGAGCCACCTGGCGGGCTGACCGCCGTCCGGCAGTCTGCCCGCGGAGCCTGACAGGCTCCGCGGGCAGGGCAGGGCAGGGCAGGGCAGCCACGGCGTCACGCCGACCGCGTCAGTCCAGGTGCCGCAGCCCAGGCCACACGGCGGCCCAGCCGCCCACCGGCTCACGGCACACCAGGATCGAAGCGCCCTGCTCCTCGTTGTCGACGTCGACGCCGTTGTCGAGCTCTCCCCGGACAGCGCACTCCGCGAAGCGGCCGACCCAGGCCCCAGGGGCCTCGGTCACGACCAGCGCAACGGTCGCGGAGTCCGGCGGCGGACCGTACTCCCAGAGCTGGTTGTGCCCCGAGTAGACCGGGGGCAGCCCGTGCTCGGGGCCGAACCGGTCCACGGCGCCGGCCTCGCCGTAGTTCTGCGTCAGGATCACCGCCTGATCCATCTCGCCTGCGGGCAGCGCGGCGTGCACGTCGGCGATCTGCCGCACGTACTCGGGCCAGCCGACGGCGTCCTGGGCCGAGGCGTTGATGTCGGCGACCGGGGTCTCGCCCAGCACGTCGACAGGTACCAGCGGCAGGCTGATGACCAGGCATGACGCGGCGTTCAGCGTCACGACTGCCACGACGAGCGTCCGCCGCCACGCCGTCCGGGCCCAGGCCGCGACGGGGACGCAGCCCGCCGCGAACAGGACCGCCAGCAGGCCCGTGGCGTAGTACGTCTGGGACCCGGCGGCATAGGTGAACGCGAGCAGCACCGGGTAGGCGACCACCAGGAAGCGGAGCGTCGGCCGACGTCGCCAGAGCCACACCAGCCCGACGATCCAGATCAGGGCCAGCGGCGGGCCGAGGGTGAGGAGCTGGAAGAGCCACATCTCGGAACGCACGTCGGCCCCGTTGTTCTCGCCGAGCGCGGCACCCATGGCGAGCTGTGGCCAGCCGTTCGTGGCCTGGTAGATCAGGTTCGGCAGACCCACAAGCAGCGCGAGCACCGCACCCGCCCACGGCCACGGCGTCGCGAGCGGCCACCGGGTGACGGCACCCGACGCGCGCAGCATCCGCCACGGCCACGCGACGACCAGCCCCAGCAGGATCCCGCCGAGGAGCGCCACCACGAGCAGCTTGTTGTAGAGCGCGACGCCGGTGACCAGCCCGGCGGCGAGCCACCAGCGGGGGTCTCGGAGCACGGCGCGGATCACGCACAGCAGCACGGCCGGCCACACGACGAGGTCCAGGCTCGCCGTGAGGAACGTGTGCCCGAACGCCAGCGGGATGGCCGCCGTCCCGTATCCCCAGGCCGCCAGCGCCTGCGCGCCGGCGCGCCCGCCGAGCTCCCGCGTGACGAGCGCGATCACCACGATCGCGGCCAGGTGTGCCAGCGTCGCCGGGATCCGCATGACGAGCAGGGTGTCGCCGAACAGCTCGGCGAAGGTCCGCGCCAGCCATGGCGTCAGGGGCGGCTGGTCCACGTATCCCCAGGCCGGGTCGAGCATGCGGAAGTACAGCTCGTCGCGGTGGTACCCGTACTGCGTGCTCACGGCGGTCAGCAGCATGCCGAGGACCAGTACCGCGGCTCCCACAGGGGCCCAGGCGACGGCCGGCCGAGGCTCCGCGGGGCGTGCCCGTCCTGGCCCGGGTCCTGTGCCGGGGCCGTCGGTGCCAGGGCCGGGTGGTGCGGACGCGACCGCCATGGCCGGAACCGTACCGGCGAACGGTCGAGGCCCGCCAGAAGTGGACCGGGTGGTCTTTGCTCCGGGCGGGACGGCGCTATGCCGCGGGCACCCGGCCGTCCGCCCGGCGCGGCAGTGTGAAGACCAGCAGGAACGCCGCCACGGCGAGCGCGGCGCTCGTCGCCATCGCCATCGTCGCGCCGTGCGCGAAGGCCTCGGCGACCGCCTCGGGCGTCGGGCGGCCGGGTGGGAACGTGAGCGACCCGAAGAGCACGGAGCCGACGACGGCGATGCCCGCCGCCGAGCCGACCCGCTGCATGGTGCCGATCACGCCGGACGCCGCGCCCGCCTGGTCCCGGTCCACGGTCGCGACGATGAACTGGGCGTTCGGTGCGATGAACAGGCCGCTGCCGATGCCGCCGACCAGCAGGGGCGCCGCGAGGGTCCAGTGGGTGAGGTCGCCGGTCGGCACCAGCCAGAGGACCAGCCACAGCGACACGAGCCCGAGCGCCACCATGCCCGTGCCGATCACGAGCACCGACCGGCCCAGGCGGTGCGCCAGACGCTCACTCTGCGACGCGCCGACGATCGACCCGATGGCGAACGGCACCGACACGATGCCCGACGCCAGCGCGGAGTGGCCGAGCCCTGACTGCCAGAAGATCGAGATCGTGAAGAAGATGCTGGTGAACGCCGCGAAGTAGACCAGCGCGAGGATCACGCCGCCGGTGAACGCGGCGTGGGCGAACAGGCGGGGCGGTACGAGCGGGCTGCCGCCGCGTCCCGCGACCCGCCGCTCCCAGAAGGCGAACGCGACGAGCAGCAGCAGGCCGCCGACCAGCGACGTCCAGGTCCACCACGGCCAGCCGGCGTCCTCGCCCTCGATGAGCGGCACCAGCACCGTGACGAGCGCGACCGAGACCAGCAGCAGCCCCACGACGTCGACCCCGCGCGCGGAGCTGCCCACGACGATGCGGGGCAGCAGCACGATCGCGGCGGCGACCGCGATCACCCCGAAGGGCAGGTTGACGAAGAAGATCGAGCGCCAGCCCTCGTTCTCACCGAACGCCTCGATGAGCAGGCCGCCGGCGATCGGCCCGAGCGCCGTCGAGAACCCGATGGCCGCGCCCATCACGGCGAACGCCTTGCCGCGCGTGCGGCCCGCGAACATGAGCTGGATCAGCGCGGTGACGGCCGGGAAGAAGATGCCGCCGCACAGGCCCTGCACCACGCGGGCCACGATGAGCTCGGTGGCACCGTCCGCGAGCCCGCACCACAGGCTCGCGAGCGTGAACCCCGCCAGGCCCACGATGAACACCCACTTGTGGCCCACGCGGTCGCCCACCCGGCCGGCCGGGATGAGGGCCAGGCCGTAGGCGAGCGCGTACCCGGAGATGATCCAGGACAGGGTGCCCTCGGACGCGTCGAGGGACGTGCGGATGGTGGGCAGCGCGACGTTGACGATGGTCGTGTCGAGCAGGGCCATCGAGACGCCGAGGATGAGCACGGCGAGCGCGATCCACGAGCTGCGCGGCGTCGCGTCCGGGCTGGCGGGCACGGGGGAGCTGGTCACGGAAGTGCGCCTCTCGGAAAGGGGAACCCACAAGATCGTACGTGTCAGACGCTCAGGTCACTCGGGTGACCTGAGCGT
>NZ_JBHXBG010000238.1:0-6940 GCF_042726755.1 Promicromonospora sp. NPDC060271
GTGATCGGCAGTCCGGATTGCCGATCACCTGACAAACTACCGACCACGCGGCTCACGCCCCGTCGTGGCCCGCGTATCCGTCCTTGGTCCTGCGGAAGAGCGGGCGGCCCGCCGCGTCCTGCCCGATCGGGAGGACGCCCGCGAACGCCAGCAGGTCCGGGAGCGTCGTGATGAGGCGCCGGTCCTCGAACCGGACGCCGTTCGCCGGCGTCCAGTCGCGGCCGGGACGGCGCATGAACGACTCGTCGTCCAGCCGGAGCAGGTAGAGGAACGTCTCCACGAGCACGCGGCTGCCCACCTCGCCCAGGAAGTTGCCGTTGCCCTGGATCTCGGCCTCCTTCAGGACGTAGTACCACAGCGGCGTGCCGTCCAGGTCGTCGAGCGCGGCGACCAGCTCGGGCGACGCGTTCTGCCGGAGCTGCTCCGGCGTGAGCGGCCGGGCACCGAGAGCCTTGGCCACCGCCTCGCCCGTCGGGATCGCCAGCATGTACCCGCGCAGCAGGTTGCGCTGCGCGAGGTGCTTCAGCAGCGCCCGCACCGGGCCGGCGGCCCCGTTGCCCTCGTTCAGCAGGTCACCCAGGCCGTCGGCCAGGAACGGGTCGATCTTGCGGGCCTTGCGGAAGGCGGCCGCGTCACCCTTGTCGGTGAACCGCGCCCACTCGATGGGCCAGTTCGACGGGAGCGCGGGCAGCGGGTTCGCGGGGCTCGGCGACAGCCCGCCGTTGCCGGTGAACTGGAAGAGCTGGTCCAGGGTCGCCGTCCCGCCGGGGCCGTTGCGCGTGAAGTTGACGTTGTAGTCGTAGGTGCCGCGCACCATCGAGTGCCCGAACCGGAACGCCGCCACCGCGAACTCCAGCGGCATCGCCACGCGGCGCGCGGGCCGGAACAGCCTCGGCCCCGTCGCGAGCACCGCGTCCAGCACGCCGGGCTTGGTGAGCGTGCGCAGGTAGTCGTGCACGACCAGCCACTGGTAGTGGAACCGGACGAGCTGCTGCGCACGGTCGAACAGCTCGCGCTGCGTGGTCGCCGACCACGGCTCGTGCCGCGCCACCCAGTCGACGGTGGCGTTGTGGAACCGGATCATCGCGACGTGGAACTGCGCGACGACCAGGTTCTCGTCGTTGCGGCTGTCCGGGATCAGCGGCATGCGCTCGCTGCCCGGCGCGGTGCTGCGCGGCAGGTCGCGCTGCGGGTCGTCACCGGGCGCCACGAGCGAGAACGGCCCGAGCGGTTCGGTGTCGACCCTGCCGAGCCGCAGCTTGGCCGAGTCCGGTACGTACGCGGCCTCGCTGCGGGTGGTGCCGCGGTCCTTCTCGCCCGCGAAGCGCGGGCCGGAGCCGTACAGGCTGTCGAGGTCGAGCAGCGGGACACGCCCGTTGTGGAGGCTGCGCACGACGGTCTTCGGCCGGAACACGCGGAACGGGTCGCTCACGACGTCGCCGAGGGCCTTGTCGCCACCCGGGCCGGAGCCGTCGTCGGGCCCGTTCGTGTTCAGGGTGATGTCGTGGTCGATGAACTGGCCCCAGTAGGTGTAGACGGCGGGGACCGTCGCGTCGAGCGGCCCGGGCGCGGCGGCGGGCTCGATCATGGCGGCGCCGAGCCGCATCAGCGCGTCCCGGGTCTCGTCCAGGCGACCACCACCAACGGGCAGGTGCCCCTCCGGGTAGCTCGCGGCCAGGCCGCCGAGCAGGTAGTCGAACGACGTCGTCGCGTCGAAGCGGTGCTCGCGCAGGTCGCGCTGCACGGCCGCCTCGGTGCGCGGCATCAGGGTCGCCGTGCTCTCGTGCGGCTCGGCCGCGTCGTCCGGGTCGGCGGGCACGAACACGCCACCGTGCCCGATCCGCCGTACCGTGCGGCCGGCCGGCGTCTGCGCGAGGTCGACCTCCTCGTGGGGGGCGTGGTTCGGCTCGCCCTGGGGCGGCGCCTCGGTGGTCTGGGCCATGGTCTCTCCTTCTCTGGGGTGAAGGCCTTCACCACCTCAGAGAGCGCCGCACCCCCGCCCGTGACCGATTCGGCCAGACCCGAATCAACTCCACCGACCTGTCAGACCGTCAGGTCACTCGGGTGACCTGACGGTCTGACACGTCAGGAGGTGCGCTTGACGTGCGCCGCCCACAGCACCGCGCCGGCCGCGAACAGCGCCTGCACGGCGACCGCCGACGGCGCCACCACCCCGGAGACGGCCACCCACGCGAGCGGGAGCGTGCCGAGCACCGCGAGGTCCAGCCCCTTGAGCTGGTGCAGCACCAGCCCGGTCGGCACGCCGCCAGCGGGCGTCGCGATCATCGGCACGTCCCACGGCACCGGCCCACGGTAGGCGGTCCGGACGGCGGCGGCCCCCAGCACCACGGCCGCAGGCACCGCCATCGCCAGCCACTGCCCGCCCCCGACCGTCGCGGCGACCGCCAGCAGCACCACTGCCGCCGTCAGCACCGGCCAGACGGTGCGCACGGCCCGGGTGGCGCGGGCCCCCAGCGGTACCAGCGAGTCCAGCCGCGGGTTCTCCCCAGCCGCCCGCGGCCCGACGGCGCCGGCGAGCGCCCCCGCGTACCCGACGCACGCGAGGACCGCCCAGAGCCCTATCCCGTCCGCCAGCACCGGCACCTGGACGGCGACGGCTCCGGTGGCGGCGAGGGCGACCAGCCCGGCCAGGGCGGCGGGCGAGCGGGCCAGGAGGGTGGCGTCGGCGGCGAGCAGTGCGCCGGCCGGGCCACGGGCCGTGCCGGGCAGCCAGGGCAGCACGCGCGACGCCGTCGGGCCGCTGCCGAGGAGCGCGCGGCTCATGCCGCCGCTGTCGAGCGAGAGCAGTGCCGCCGAGGCCTGCATGGCGGCCGACGCGCGGGCGCGCAGCTCGCCGGCCCGGAGCCGGTCGAGGCGAGTGGTCCAGACGACGAGCGCCGCACCGCCCGCGACGACCACCGCCGCGAGCGCGGGCAGGGGAACGGACCAGGCCGCCCACCCCGGGGCCCAGAGCGCCAGGCCGAGCCCGGCCACCGGCACGGCGGCGAGCAGCAGGACGAGCACCCTCCCCGCCCGGTCGCCCGACGCCGCCCCGGTCACCTGGAGCGCCCCCGTGCCGGCCACCACCACGAGGCCGAGCGCGCCGCCGAACGCGGCGTCGGCGAGGATCCCGGTGAGGCCGACGCCCACGAAGGCCGCCGGTACACCGCCCGCGACCAGGCCGGCTCCGATTCCGGCGAGCACGGTACGGACCACGGACGGCGAGGCCAGGCCCGCGCGGTCGGCGGGGGTCGGCACCCACCAGCGCACCCCGGCGGCGGGCAGGCCCGCCGGACCCACCCGCAGCGCGACCACCGCACCCGCCACGACCGCCAGCGCGAGCACCATCGCCTGGATCAGTCCTGGTCCGAGTCCGAACCGGGTCGCGTCGGACCCGAGCAGCTCCCGCACGGGTGCCCCGAACCCCCACACGTACAGCGTGACGATCGCGAGGGAGACCACCACCTCGCCGACGTCCATCGCGACCCGGCCCGGCTGGGCAGGCAGGTTGTGCGCCCGGACACGCGCGGTCAGCCGCCGCAGCTCGGCCCCGGTGAGCTGCTCGTCCTCGTCCCCGACCAGCCGGGGCAGCCGGGACGGGTCGGCGGCGCCCGGCTCCGCGCGGGTCACCGGAAGCCCGCCAGCACACCCGGCGCGTCGGCGGACGGCAGCAGCACGGCGCCGTCGTCGGACAGGAACAGGGCGCTCGCGCCGGTCGCGGCGAGCAGGCGGTCGTCGTGCGTCGCGAACAGCACTGCCGTGCCGGCGTCCGCCTCGGCGCGCAGCAGGTCGCCGAGCCGGACGCGCATCGCGGTGTCGAGGCGCTGCTCCGGCTCGTCGAGCACGAGCAGGTCGCGCGGCCGGACCAGGGCGCTCGCCAGCAGGAACCGGCGGCGCTGCCCGGACGACAGCGTGTGCGGCATCGCGCCGCCGTGCCCGCCGATGCCCATGTGGTCGAGCACCTGGTCGGTGACGGCTCCGGCGTCAGGCACGCCGTGGCCGCGCGCCGTGAGCACCAGGTGCTCACGGACGGTCACGCCGGGAAAGAACGCGTCGTCGTCCAGCACGCCGGCGACCCGGGTGCGGAACCCTCGCTCGCGCTCGTCCACTGCCCGCCCGAACGCGCTGACCGTGCCGGAGAGCGGCTCCTGGAGACCGAGCACCGTGCGCAGCAGCGTGGACTTGCCGGTTCCGTTGGTGCCGATCACGGCGACGACGTCGCCGGGGGCCAGCGTGAGCGAGACCGGCGGGCAGACGGCGTTGCCGCCGTACCCGACGACCAGGTCGGACAGTTCGAGGAGCGTCATGCCCACCTCAACGCACGAAGGCTCGCAAGATCTCCCGGACTACGCCCGCAGGATCTTGCGGGCGCGCGCCACGTCCTCGTTCATCTGGGTGATGAGCGGCTCCATGCCGTCGAAGCGCAGCGTGGGCCGCAGGTGGGCCACGAACTCGAGCGCCACCGTCTGGTCGTACAGGTCGAGGTCGGTGCGGTCGAGCACGTACGCCTCCACGCGCCGCTCCACGCCGTCGAACGTGGGGTTCGTGCCGACGGAGATCGCGGCCGGGAGGATCTCCTCCTGCCCCATCCCCGTGCCGGACACGGCGGCACGGTCATCCTCCGGTCCGGCGAGGCTCGCGCACGTCGCTGCCGTGCCGCGGCGCAGCCACCCCGCGTAGACGCCGTCGGCGGGGACCAGCCCGGTGATGTCGCCGAGGTTGGCGGTCGGGAAGCCCATCTCGCGGCCGCGGGCGTCGCCGTGCACCACGGTCCCGCGCACGAGGTGCGGCCGGCCGAGCACGTCGGCGGCCTGGTCGACGTCGCCCTCGGCGAGCAGCGCGCGCACCGCCGTCGACGACCAGCGCTGATGGCCGTCGCCGTCGGACGGCAGGAGGTCGCCGACGTCGTCGATGGCCACCACCTCGAAGCCGTGCTGGCCGCCGAGCTCGACCATCGTGGCCAGCGTGCCGGCGTTCTGCTTGCCGAAGCGCACGTCGTGCCCCACCACGACGGTTCGGGCACCCAGGCCTTCCACGAGGTAGCGCGAGACGAACTCCTCGGGCGTCTGGGCGGCGAAGTCGAGGGTGTAGTTCACGACGAGCGTCGCGTCGAGGCCCGTGCGCTCCATGAGCGCCAGGCGGTCCTCCAGGCCGGTGATCAGCTCCGGCGCCGAGTCAGGCCGGTGCACGGCCGAGGGGTGCGGCTCGAACGTCACCGCGACGGCGCTGGCCTTGTCGCTCCGGGCGAGCCGGAGGATGCGGTCGAGCACCGCCTGATGGCCGCGGTGGACGCCGTCGAAGTTGCCGATCGTCACCACAGATGGCCCGAATCCCGGGGGAACCTGTTCCAGGTCCGTCCACAGCTGCACGCGGGTCGCTCCTCATGAATCGGGTGGTGCGGGTGCGGCTGCCGCTCACGCGACTGCCCGCACCGGTCGTCAGAAGCCTATCCGGAGCGGAGAGCGCCCGTGCTCAGTGCGCCGCGAGCACCAGCACGGGCCTCGCGAGATCGTCGCCCCGGCGCCGGGTGTCCTCCAGCAGCGCGACGAGCTCGCCCGACGGCGAGATTGCCGCGACCACCTCCGGGCGGCCCGACGGCGCCACCCACTGCCCGTAGCCGAGCGCCCGGACCTCGTCCTCGTCCAGCTCCCGCACCGGGAACGTGGCCCGGGCGGCCTCGGCCATGGGCAGGGTGGCGAGCGTGCCGTCGGCGTCGGCCTGCTTCTCCAGCTCGTCCAGTGTGCGGGCACCGGCGAGGTCGTAGCCGCCCACGCGGGTGCGGCGGAGCGCCGTCAGGTGCCCTCCGGTGCCGAGGGCCGCCCCCAGGTCGCGCGCCAGGGCGCGCACGTAGGTCCCGGAGGAGACGGTGACGCGGACGTCGATGTCGACGACGGGCACGTCCGGACCGCCGTCCGCCACGGTCGCCGTGACCTGGCGGACGGCCAGGACCTCGAAGCGGGACACGGTCACCGGTCGTGCCCGCAGCTCGACCGACTCCCCCGCCCGGGCGAGCGCGTAGGCGCGCTTGCCGTCGACCTTGATCGCGGACACCGACGTCGGCACCTGCTGGATGTCGCCCGTGAGATCGGCGACGGCCGCGTCCAGCGCGGGCCGGTCCACGCCCTCGACGGCGCCAGGACCAGCCACGGAGAGAACCTGACCCTCGGCATCGTCCGTCGTGGTCGCGACACCCAGCCGGACCGTCGCGTCGTAGTCCTTGTCCGCACCCACCACATAGGTGAGCAGGCGGGTCGCCTTGCCGATGCCCAGCACGAGCACGCCGGTCGCCATGGGGTCGAGCGTGCCGGCGTGGCCGACCTTGCGTGTCCCGGCGAGACGCCGCAGGCGCCCGACGACGTCGTGGCTGGTCCAGCCCTGCGGCTTGTCGACGACGACGAACCCGTCGGCGGCCGTCGGACGGCGCACCGGCGCCTGCGGGGTGGGCGAGGTCATGGGCAGATCACTCGGACGCTTCGTCGGCGTCGCGCGGCTTCTTGTAGGGGTCCTCTTCGCCCGCGTACCGGGCACCGGCACGCAGCGCCTCGAGCTCCGCGTCGCGCTTGCGGGCCTCGATCAGTGCGGCGTCGAGGTTGGCGGCGGTGTCCGGGACGGAGTCCAGGTGGAACTCGAGCGTCGGCGTCAGGCGGATGCCCGTCTGCTTGCCCACCTCCGAGCGGATCATGCCGGTGGCGCTCTTCAGCGCCGCGGCAGTACCCTCCCGGTCCTCGTCCGAGCCGTAGACCGTGTAGAACACCGAGGCGTTCTGCAGGTCGCCGGTCACCCGGACGTCCGTGACCGTCACGAAACCGAGCCGCGGATCCTTGATCCGCGTGTCGATCATCTGCGCGACGATCACCTTGATGCGGTCGGCGAGCTTACGAGATCTCGGGGAGTCGACCATGAGCATTGATCCTTTCAGCGTGAGTGCGGGGTGTCCGCC
>NZ_JBHXBG010000239.1:0-6902 GCF_042726755.1 Promicromonospora sp. NPDC060271
GCGCGGGGCGGCGCCGGCAGGTCGCCGCGCAAGCGAGCCGACCTCCGCGCGGGCTACGCGTTCCTGTCCCCGTGGCTCCTGGGGTTCGGGCTGCTGACAGCCGGCCCGATGCTGATGTCGCTGTACCTCGCGTTCACCGACTACAACCTGTTCCAGCCGCCGGAGTTCGTCGGCCTCGACAACTTCACCACGCTGTTCGCCGACCCGCGGTTCCTCAAGTCCGCGCAGGTCACCGCCGTCTACGTACTGGTGGGCGTGCCGGTGAAGCTCGCTGCGGCACTCGCGGTGGCGCTGCTGCTGAACGCGAAGCACCGCGGTCAGGGCGCGTACCGCTCGATGTTCTACGCGCCCTCGCTCATCGGGGCCAGCGTCTCCGTGGCGATCGTGTGGCGTGCGATGTTCATCGACGACGGCATCGCCGACCAGGTCCAGCAGCTCTTCGGGCTGCCAGGCGGTGGCTGGGTGGGCGATCCCGACATGACCATGCCGATGATGATCCTGCTGGCGGTATGGCAGTTCGGCGCCCCCATGGTGATCTTCCTGGCGGGGCTCAAGCAGATCCCGGCCGAGCTGCACGAGGCGGCAGAGGTCGACGGCGCCGGTCCGGTCCGGCGGTTCGTCTCGGTGACGATCCCCCTGCTGTCCCCCGTGCTGTTCTTCAACCTGCTGCTCGAGACCATCGGCGCGTTCCAGGTGTTCAGCTCGGCCTTCATCATCTCCGGCGGCACCGGCGGCCCTGCCGACTCGACGCTCTTCTACACGTTCTACCTCTACATCAAGGGCTTCACGGAGTTCCGGATGGGGTACGCGTCGGCGATGGCCTGGGTGCTCGTGCTCGTCGTCGGGATCATCACAGCGGTCCTGTTCCGCACCTCGCGTGCGTGGGTCCACTACACGGGAGACGTGCGATGAGCGAGATCAGCCACCCGAACCCGACCGCCCTGGGTGCGGCGACCCCTCCGCGCGCGGACCGCGACCACTCGTCCTCCAGCACGGCACGCCGGCGGCGGCGCACCGGCTCCGTGGTCTTCCACGTGGCCGTGCTCGCGATAGCCGTCGTGATCCTGTACCCCGGCGTGTGGATGCTCATGAGCACGTTCAAGCCGACCGGCGACATCGTCGGCAACGTGAACCTGTGGCCGGAGACGTGGACGCTCGACAACTACGTCTCGGCACTCAGCGGGATCGGCGGGATCTCGTTCTGGACCTTCGTCCTCAACTCGCTGATCCTCGCGGTCGGCTCCGTGGTCGGCATAGTCCTGTCGGCGGCCGTCTCGGCCTACGCGTTCGCCCGGATCAGCTTCCCGGGGCGTGGGGTGTACTTCGCGATCATGATCGGCACGATGCTCCTGCCGTTCCACGTGGTGATCATCCCGCAGTACATCCTGTTCAACTCCATGGGCATGGTGAACACGTTCCTGCCGCTGCTGGCGCCCAAGTTCCTGGCCACCGAGGCGTTCTTCGTGTTCCTCATGGTGCAGTTCCTGCGCGGGCTGCCCCGTGAGCTCGACGAGGCGGCGCGCATCGACGGCTGCGGGCACTGGGGCATCTTCCGGCTCGTGCTGCTCCCGCTCATGCGGCCGGCGGTGGTCACGAGCTCGATCTTCGCCTTCATCTGGTCGTGGAACGACTTCCTCGGGCCGCTGCTCTACCTCAAACAGCCCGACACGTACCCGCTGCCCATCGCGCTGCGGATGTACGTGGACCAGACCTCGGTCTCCGACTACGGCGCGCAGATGGCCATGGCCGTGCTCGCGCTCCTGCCGGTGCTGCTGTTCTTCGTGCTGTTCCAGCGGTACCTCGTCGACGGGGTCGCGACGCAGGGCCTCAAGGGCTGAGCCGCGTGGACGCCGACGCACGAGAGGACGAGGCCGACGCGCAGCCGGCCGGCGGGCGACGTGTGGCCGGCGAGAGCCGGTTCGCGCTGCTCGGGGAGACGCTGCTGACCGGGGTGCTCGTGCTGGTCGGCAGCCTTCCCGTGGTGACGCTCCCGGCGGCGCTCGCGGCCGGCTCAGCGCACCTGCGCCGCCACCTCGGCGGGTACGACACCTCGGTCCGGACGTTCGCGCGGGACTGGTTGGCCGCCGCGCGCGGCCTCTGGGCGCTGGGTGCGCTCCTCCCGCTCGCCGCCGGTGCGGTGGTGCTGAACACCGGGCTGACGGCGTCGGGTGCGCTGCCCGGGGCGTCGGTCGTCCGCTGGGTGACGTGGGGCGCCGCCGCGTGTGCGGCAGTGGTGCTGGTGCGCGCGGCGGCCGCCTGGTCCGACGACGAGCCGGCGCCGGGATCACCCGGTGCCTCACCCGGTACATCACGCGGTACGGAGTCCGGGTCTCGGCCCGGGCTCGTCTCGGGACCCGGTGGCGCGTGGGTGCTGGTGTCCCGCGGGGCCGTACGCGCGAGGGACGACCTGGCCGGGTCCGCCCTGGTGCTCGCGGCCCTGGTGATGTGCGTGGTGCTGGTCTGGATGTTGACGCCGCTCGTCCTGGTGACGGGCGGCCTGCTGAGCCTGGCGGCGGTCGCCGTCGAGACGCGACGTGTGCGGCGTCGCGCACTCGGCTGACGCCGTCCGGACATCCGTGAGATCGAGAATTCAGAGAGGAATTCGAACATGATCGCGAGACGAATCCAGGCCAGGGCCGTCCTGGCGGCGGCACTCTGCCTCGGCCTGAGCGGGGTGGGCGTCGCTGCGTCCGCCCAGACCGGCGAGACCGGCCAGACCGGCACGACCGGCCAGGCCGCCCAGACCGGCGAGACCGGCCAGACCGCCCCGACGTCGGGCACCGAACGGCTCGAGCGCGGCCTCGTCGCGGCGTCCACCAGCGAGGGCGTCTTCCTGAGCTGGCGGCTGCTCGCGCCAGAGGTCACCGGTCATACCGAGGCAGGGCTCAAGAGCCCGGACTTCGCGGTGTACCGCGACGGCAGGCGCGTCGCGCGGGTGTCGGGCTCGACCAACTACGTCGACCCGGCGGGCACCGCCGGCTCCAGGTACCGGGTGGTCCCGCTGAGCGGCCCCAACGCGGGCCGGTCGGCGTCGGCCACCGTGTGGGGCGACGGACACCTCGACATCCCCCTGGACAAGCCGGCCGACGGCGTCACGCCCGCCGGCGAGGCGTACACGTACCGCGCGAACGACGCGTCGGTCGCGGACCTCGACGGCGACGACGAGTACGAGATAGTCGTCAAGTGGGACCCGTCCAACTCCAAGGACGTGTCCCAGGTGGGCTACACGGGCAACGTCTACCTCGACGCCTACGAGCTCGACGGCACACAGCTCTGGCGCATCGACCTCGGCGTCAACATCCGGGCCGGCGCGCACTACACGCAGTTCCCCGTCTACGACTTCGACGGTGACGGCCGCGCCGAGCTGATGGTCAAGACCGCCCCCGGCACGCACGTGACCACGTACGACGGCGGAGAGCCTGCCGGCAGGCGCTACGTCGGCATCCCCCGGGACGACCGCGCGGACGGCGTGACCCACGCCGACGACTACCGGATGTCGGCCGGCGACTACTACGAGCACCTGGTGGAGACGTTCCGCGGCTGGTCGACGCGGCCGGAGGTGACCGGCGGGGAGTGGCCGGCCACGCTGGAGCAGGCGTGGGGCATCGACGCCCGGTGGTCCTATCCGCTGTCCGACGCCGACGCGCGCGCAGCGGCCGACCACTTCATCGACGTCTACGCACCCGCCCGCTCGACGCGCAACCAGCTCCGCAGGTTCGAGGGCTTCGTGGTGAGCGGGCCGGAGTACCTCACCGTCTTCGACGGCCGCAGCGGCAGGCCCATGGAGACGGTCGACTACGAGCCGGGGCGCACCGACGACGGGCTGCGCTGGGGCGACTACGCGATGGCCCGCATCGAACCGGGGAACCGGGTCGACCGGTTCCTGTCGGGCGTCGCCTACCTGTCCGAGGGCCGGCCCAGCGCGATCTTCGCGCGCGGCTACTACACGCGCTCCACGATCGCGGCCTACGACTGGAACGGCAGGCACCTGACCAAGCGCTGGCTCGCGGACTCGGGGTGGACGGCGATGCGCAACCCCTTCAACGACAGCCCGCACGGGGTGCCGGGCACCTCGCCGGAGTGGGGCACCATCACGACGCAGGGCTTCCACTCCCTGTCCGTCGCCGACGTCGACGCCGACGGCAAGCAGGAGATCGTCTACGGTTCGGCGACGCTCGACGACGACGGGTCGCTGCTCTACTCGTCGTTCGACACCCTGCCCGAGGGTTCCGCGAACCCCGGGGCGCGTGCGGGGCTGGGCCACGGTGACGCCATGCACGTGACCGACATCGACCCGGCACGGCCAGGGCTCGAGATCTGGACCGCGCACGAGGGCGGCACATGGGCGCCGTACGGTTCCGCGCTGCGCGACGCCGCGACCGGCGAGGTGCTGTTCGGGCAGTACTCCGGTCGGGACACTGGCCGGGCGATGGTCGGCGACGTGCGCGCGGACGTGCCGGGCGTCGAGGTCTGGGCGTCCATGCCGGACGGCACCCTCGGGTCGGGCACGCTGAGCGCAACGGGCGCGCAGCTCTCGACGACGACCATGGGCACCAACCAGTCGGTGCGCTGGGCGGGGGACGGGACCACGCAGATCATCGGGGGCGCGGAGGCGCAGACACCGACGATCAACGACTGGTCGCGCGGGGTCGTGAAGACCCTGGACGGGACCCTGACGAACAACGGCACCAAGGGCACGCCGTCCCTCGTGGCCGACATGCTCGGCGACTGGCGTGAAGAGGTGCTGGTGCGGACGGCCGACTCGAACGCGCTCCGGCTGTTCACGACCACCGAGCCGACGGACATCGCCATGTACACGCTCATGCAGGACCGGCAGTACCGCGCCGAGGTGGCGCGTCAGCAGACGACGTACAACCAGCCGTCGTACCCGGGCTTCTACCTGGCCTCGGACACCGACTGGTCCACGGTCCCGGTCCCGGGCCGCGGCTGACCCCGCGACAGGCTCGACCGCCGTCCGCCCCGGGGTCCCGTCGGTCGAGTCTGTCGAGACCTTGTGACCATGCGGGGTGCGTCGTCCGATTCTGGTGACAGGCGGAGAAGCCGTGCAGTAGCGTCGGCCGTCACGACGTGCCCCGACCCGATTGGACGACCATGTTCCTGGGACCGCAGTACGACCTGATCTGGTCAGCATGTGCGCTGGTGGCCGTCGCGCTGACCCTCGCGGCGCTCGTCGTCTGGTTCAGGACACGCTGGGAGCGGGCCTGGGAGGCCCTCCTGACGCTGCTCGTCATCGTCGTCGTACCGGTCCTCGGGCCCGCCGCGTTCCTCGCGTCCCGTGGCCGGCGCCCGGTTCCGGTGCGGGTCCGCTCGTCCGACCGGCCGAGCTGACAGCCGAGCTGACCATGCAGCTGCTGCCAGGGTAGGCCGACCGCCGGCAGCAGGTGCATGGTCATCCCGCGTCTCGCGGTTACCTCGCCGACGCGGAGCTGGAGCCCCGCACCACCAGCGTGGGCTGGAACATCACGTGTTCTGCCTCCGCATCGGTGCCGCCCAGCAGGAGGTCCGCGGCGCGGGCGCCGAGCTCGTGCGTCGGCTGACGGATCGACGTGAGCGGTGTGGACAGCTCGGCGGCGAACGCGACGTCGTCGTACCCCACCACCGCCATGCCGGTGGGGACCGCGATGTTCTCCGTGCGGAGCGTGCGCAGCACGCCGAGCGCCACCAGGTCGTTCACGCAGAAGACGGCGGTCGGCCGCTCGCCCGACTCCAGGAGCCCGCGGATCGCGGCCTCCCCGCCCTCGGCGTTGAGGCTGGACACGGTGACCTCCTGGAGCGCGGACGCCGGGTCAAGCCCGGCGGCGGCGAGCTCCTTGACCACGCCTTCGTGCCGGTCGGCGCACTGCCTGATCGTGTGCGGCCCGTTGAGGAAGACGATCCGGGTGTGGCCCTCGTCCAGGAGGTGGCGCGCCGCGAGCTCGCCCCCGCGGACGTCGTCGACGGCCACCGACGAGATGCTCGGGTCCGATGACGGACGGTCCAGCAGCACGACGCCGGTGCCACGACGGCGGATCGCGAGCAGGTGCTCGATGTCGTCGGTGGCCGGCACGACCATGACGCCCTGCACGCCGTGCTCCTCGAACAGGCGGAGGTAGCGCTGCTCGCGCTCGGGGTCGTCGTCGGACGACGCCACCATGAGCGTGAAGTCGTCGCGGTCCAGGCGCTCCTCGATACCCCGTGCGACGTCGGTGAAGAACGGGTTGGCGATGTCGAGGACGATCGCGCCGATGGTCGTGATGGTTCCGGCCCGGAGCTGCCTGGCGGACCCGTTGCGGACGAAGCTGAGCTCCTGGATCGCGGCCTCGACCCGCTCGCGTGTGCCGGGTAGCACACGTTCGGGTCGGTTGAGGACGTTGGAGACCGTGCCGACGGAGACGCCGGCGACACGGGCGACGTCGGCGATGGATGCTCGTCGGTGAGCGGCCTGCTGGGTCATGGAGAGCCTCCTTGCTTCGGGCTACATTATGAACCGTTTCACGAGGAACCGGAGGGCCAGGCATGTCGAGCAGCACCGCTGGTGCACGCGTCTGTTTCACGTCCCGGGTGCGGGCCGACCGAATCCCGGAGTACCGGGCGGCACACGCCGCCGTCTGGCCCGAGATGCTGGAGGCCCTCCGGGACACGGGCTGGCGGGACTACCACCTGTTCCTGCGGGACGACGGTCTGCTCGTCGGCTTCCTGGAGACCGACGACTACGAGGCGGCGCAGCGGAGGATGGCCGCGACCGAGGTCAACGCGCGCTGGCAGGCGGCGATGTCGGGCTTCTTCGTCGACGACGGCAACCCCGACGAGGGGTTCGTGCTGCTGGACGAGATCTTCTACCTGGAGGGACAGCTAGCGGCCCTCGACTCGCCGAGGTAGAGCGCCTGTCCGGACAGACGCTC
>NZ_JBHXBG010000240.1:0-3063 GCF_042726755.1 Promicromonospora sp. NPDC060271
GGTCCGCACCCTCACGCCGAGGGTGCGGACCGCCGTCGGGCGTCATGCGTCGGCCCTGTCGGGCCGGGTGTGCGTCAGGCCTTCGCGGGCGCCGACGACTCGGGCTCGGCGTCCTCGGCGGGCGCCTCGGGGGTCTCGCCGTCAGCGGCCTCCTGAGCCTGTGCGACGGCCGCGTCGAGCGCTGCCTGGGCCTCGTCGACCTCTTCCGAGCCGATGAACTCGCTCAGGTCGACGACGTTGCCGTCGGAGTCCTTGACCTCGATCTGGCGCAGGGCGACCGCGAGGGCCTTCGAGCGCGCGACCTCGCCGACCATGGCGGGGATCTGACCGCCCTGCTCGAGCGACTTGATGAACTCGCTCGGCTCCATCCCGTACTGCTGCGAGGCGCTCACCAGGTACTCGACGAGCTCGCCCTGGCTCACCTGCACCTTGAGCTTCTCGGCGAGGGTGTCGAGCAGGATCTGGTTCTTGATCGCCTTGGTCGCGTCGGCGGTGACCTCCGCGCGGTGCTCGTCGTCCTCCAGGCGGCTCTCGGACTCGAGGTGGCGGTGCACCTCGGCCTGGACCACACCGGTGGGCACGGGGACCTCGACGGTCTCCAGCAGCTTCTCCATGAGGGCGTCCCGGGCGCTGACGGCCTGGTTGGAGGTCTTGATGCCGGCGACCTGGGTCCGCAGGTCGTCCTTGAGCTCCTCGAGCGTGTCGAACTCCGAGGCGAGCTGGGCGAAGTCGTCGTCCACCTCGGGAAGGTCGCGCTGCTTGACCGAGGTCGCGGTGACGGTGACGTCCGCCTCCTTGCCCTCGTGGTCGCCGCCGGCCAGCGGGGCCTTGAAGGTGGTGGTCTCGCCTGCGGACAGGCCGGTCAGGGCCTCGTCCAGGCCCTCGAGCATGTTGCCGGAGCCGATCTGGTACGAGACGCCCGACACGGAGTCGACCTCCTCGTCACCGATGACGGCCTTCAGGTCGATGACGACGTAGTCGCCCTCGACGGCCGGGCGGTCGACGCCGACGAGGGTGCCGAAGCGCTCGCGCAGGGCGTCCAGGCGCTCGGTGACGTCCTCGTCGGTCACCACCGTGGAGTCGACGGTCAGCTCGACGTCGGAGAGCTCGGGGAGCTCGATCTCTGGGCGGACCTCGACCTCGGCGGTGAACTTCAGCTGGCCCTCGCCGGCCTTCGCCGGGACCTCGGTCACGTCGACCTCGGGCTGGGCGAGCGGACGCAGCTCGGTCTCGCCGAGCGCGTCACGGTAGAAGCCCGAGAGGCCGTCGTTCACGGCGTGCTCGATCACCGCGCCCCAGCCGACCCGCTGCTCGATGATACGCGGGGGCACCTTGCCCTTGCGGAAGCCGGGGACGTTCACCTGCTCCGCGATGTGCTCGTAGGCGTGATCGATGCTCGGCTTGAGCTCGTCGTAGTCCACCTCGACGGTCAGCTTGACCTTGGTGGGCTCCAGGGTCTCGACGGCGCTCTTCACTTCGATGGTCTCCAGAATGTCGGGGGTGCGCGCACGCCGGCTCACTGCTTCCCGGGGTGGCGCGGGGATGCTCAGCTCAGTTGCCGCTGCTCGCAGTCAGCCGCGCTGACGACGACGTGCGAGAGACGCACGGGCAACCCGTCAATGGTACGCCCCACGACCACGGGCGCCGAATGCAAGCCGGTGGCGTGCCGCACACCGGCTGGCGTCCGCGCGCCGTCGGACCCGCCGTCAGCGGCCCATACCCGCCGTCAGACCCGCCACGATCTGCCGTGTGGCCACGAGGAACAGGGCCACCAGCGGCAGCGTGGCGATGACGAGGCCAGCGAACAGGGTGGACCACGACGTCTGGTACTCCCCGAAGAACGTGGTCAGCCCGACGGGCAGCGTGTACTGCGCGCGGTCGCGCACGAGGATCAGCGGGTAGAAGAAGTCGTTCCAGATGGGCACGAAGCGGAAGACCACCACCGTCGCCACCGCCGGGCGCACGAGCGGCAGCAGCACCGACCAGAACGTGCGCAGCGGTCCGGCGCCGTCGATCCGGGCGGCGTCCTCCAGCTCGTCCGGGAGCTGGCGCAGGAACGCGGCGAGCACGAACACGGAGAACGGGATCGACACCGCCGCGTAGACCAGGATCAGGCCGGTCCGGGTCGAGGCGAGACCGATCATGTCGAGCAGGTAGAAGATCGGCACGATCATGAGGAACACGGGCATCATCAGGCCCGACACGAACACCTGCTCGATGACGGCCATGAGGCGTGAGCGCGACCGGGCCAGCGCGTAGGCAGCCAGCAGCGAGACAGCCGTGGACAGGGCAACCGAGGCCGTGGTGACGAGCACCGAGTTGAGGAAGTACGTGGAGAACGACGCCTCCACCCAGGCCTGGCGGTACGCGTCCAGCGAAGGGCTGACGGGCAGGCCGAGCGGCTCGGCGACGAGCTCTTGATCGGTGCGGAACGAGTTCCACACCATGATCAGCAGCGGCACCAGCGCGACCGCCGCGTAGCCCCAGAGGACAACCTGCACCGCCGCGCGCCTCACGTCAGGCCTCGCTCTACGCGGCGGAACCACCGTGTGAACAGCACCGACACCCCGACGATCACGGCGAACAGCAGGATCGCCACCGCTGACGAGACGCCTATCGCGTTGGACGCCCCCGAGCCGAACGCGGTGCGGTAGAAGAGGAGCGACATGACGTCGGTGGCCCCTGCCGGGCTGCCGTTCGACCCCCCGAGGGCGTACGGGATCGGGAACGCCTCCATGGAGAAGATGAACGTCAGCACGCTCACCGTGCCGATCACCGGCACCAGCATGGGCAGCGTGACGTACCAGAAGCGCTGGCGGGAGGACGCGCCGTCGAGCATCGCGGCCTCCTCCATGGTGGGATCGAGCGACCCGAGCGCGGCGCCGTAGACCAGGAGCGGGAACCCTACCCACTGCCAGGCGGTCACCAGCACGACGACCCACAGGGCGGTGTCGGGGTGGGCCCCCCCCGGGGGGGGGGCGGGCACCACGCCGCCCGCGCGCCGGGGCGCGGTGACCGGGCCGCAAAACCGCCCGGGCCGCAGAGGACCCCCGGAGGCCACCC
>NZ_JBHXBG010000240.1:3073-6767 GCF_042726755.1 Promicromonospora sp. NPDC060271
CGCGGGGGGCGCCTTACACCGGGCGCGTCACCCCACCCCCCGCCCGGGCTGACCCCCCCCCCCCCCCCCAGTGGGGGGTGGGGGGGCCCCCCCGCCGGGGGGGGGCCCCGGACTCCAGGCCGACGGCGCGCAGGGCGGCGTTCACGGGGCCGAACAGCGGCGAGAGCAGCAGTGACCACAGGTAGCCGACCACCAGCGGCGAGACGAGGTACGGCATCGTGTACAGCACCTGGAACAGCCGGCGCATCCGCTCCCGCTTGTGCAGCACGTAGGCCAGCAGCAGCCCGACGGAGTTCTGCACGACCATGGCCCCGGCGAACAGGAGCCCGTTGTGCGCGAAGGCGCGCGGGAGCTGGCTGCGGTACGGCTCGGTGGTCAGCAGCGTGACGAAGTTGTCCAGCCCCACGAACGCCTCCTGCGCGGTTCCGCGCCAGGAGAACAGCGAGTAGGTCAGCGCCGTCGCCATCGGGTAGAGCACGAAGACGGCGAACAGCGCCCCGGCGGGCAGTAGGAAGAGCAGTGCGACGGACGTGGGGAGCGCCGCTGTGCGACGGCGGCTCACTCGCCCGGCGTCCACCAGGCAGACAGACCGTCCTGGATGATCCCGGCGGCCTCCTCGGCGTCGGCGTCGCCGAGGAACAGCTTCTGGCCCGCCTGCCCCATCAGGTCGGTGCCGACGGGGTCGCCGTACCGGTAGTCCACGAGCAGCAGGTACGGCGCGGGGTTCTCCTGGTACAGGTCCCACATCTCCTGCTGGACCGGGTCGGAGAACTCGACGCCGGGGATCGGCGAGAACTGCTTGAGCTCGTCGGCGACGAGCTGGCCGAACTCGGGCGTGGCCAGCCAGTTCAGCAGCTTCTCGGCTTCCTGGGGGTGCTCGGAGGCTGCCGACAGGCCCCAGTTCCCGTCCGCGTACCCGGGGCTGACCGGGTGGTCCAGCGCCGAGCCGGGCGGCGGTGGCACCTGGAAGACGCCGAGCTCGAGGTCCGGGTTGGCCTCCTGGAAGAACGCCAGCTCGTACGAGCCGCCGGCGAACATCGCCGCCTGCTGGGAGGTGAACAGCACCTGCGCGTCGGTGTACGCCACGCCGGTCACGTCCTCGGGCATGTACTTCTGCAGGTCCTTGAACGTCTGGATCGAGTCGACGTACGCCGGGTCGGTGAAGTCGGTCTCGCCGTCACGCAGCGCCTGCTGGAACTCCGCGCCGCCGTACTGGGCGGACGTCAGGGCGTCGTGCACGGTGGGCACGAACCATCCGTCGCGCGCGCCGACCGCGAGCGGCGTGACATCCGTCCCGAGCAGCGTGTCGTTGATCGCCATGAAGTCGTCCCAGGTCTCGGGCTCCTCCAGGCCGTTCTCCTCGAAGATCGCGGTGTTGTAGTAGACCTGGATCGTCTGGGAGGCCAGTGGTACGCCGTAGACCGCGCCGTCCTCGCGCCCGCGAGCGCCGTCGAGGATCGCGTCGTCGAACTCACCGAGCGCCGGGACGAGGTCCTCCAGCGGTTCGAGGTTGCCGCCCTCGACGAGCGGCTGGAGCAGGCCGTAGGACCGCACCTGCGCGATGTCGGGCCCGTCCGAGCCGGTCAGGCCGGTGCGCAGGATCTGGTCGTACTCGGTGTTGAGGTGGGCCTGGAAGTTCACCGTGATGCAGGGGTTGGCCGCCTCGAAGACGTCGAAGATGTTCTCGTACGTCTTGACGTCCTCGGTGCGCCAGGACCACACGTCGAGCGCTACGGCGTCGCCGTCGCACCCCTCCCCCGCCGCTCCGCCGGGTTCCGGGCTGCCCGGCGATGGTGCGCAGGCGGTGAGCGTGAGGGCCACGAGGGTTGCGGTGGCTCCTGCGGCGAGGGACGTTCGGCGGTTCATGCGCCGGACGCTGCCTGTCCGACGTCGGGCTGTCAAGCGATTTCGGTGTCACGCAGTGTCGTGTCGCCGGTCTCAGCGGCCGGCGGTGAGGTTTCGTGCGATCCGGTGGGCGTCGGCGGCCATCTCGCGGAACATGCCGGAGATCGGGTTGGTGAAGCCCGTGAAGTAGAGGCCTCGCGCGGCCGGGCGGCCGTTCGTCGCGATCGGCTTTCCGCGCTCGTCGAGCACTCCGAGGTGGCCCAGCACGGGCTCCAGCGCGCGGCGGTAGCCGGTGGCGGCGAGGACGACGTCGGGGGTGAGGCGGGCGCCGTCGGCCAGGACGACGTCGCCGCCGTCGAACCGTTCGATCGCCCTGACCACACGGATCGCGCCGGCCTGGACGGCGGCGACGAGGCCGATGTCCTGCACGGGGATGGCGCCCTGGGCCACGCGTGTGGCCAGGCCGACCTCGGGGATCGGGAGCCCGAGGTGCGCAAGGTCCGGGAAGCTGGCCTTGCGGACCGGGACGCTGAGGGCGTCGACCAACGCGGTCGGCAGGTGGCGCACCAGCAGGCCCGTGTACTGCGCGGCCCACGGCCCCTGGTTGCGCGGCACGATGTGCGGCGGGGTGCGGACCGCGAGGTGGACGCTCGCCGCGCCGTTCTCCGCGAGGTCCTGCGCGATCTCGGCTCCCGTGTTGCCCACCCCGACGACCAGCACGTCCTTGCCCGCGTACGGGGCCGGGTTGCGGTACCGGCTCGCGTGCACGACCTGCCCGGGGAACGTGTCCTGGCCGGGCCAGTCGGGGAGGTGCGGCGTGTGGTTGTACCCCGTGGCGACGACGACGGCGTCCGCCTCGCGCCGGCGTTCGGCGTCGCCCGTGCCGGTGGTGGTGATCGTCCAGACGCCGTCGGCGCGGTCGAGGCGCGTGACCTCGACCCCGTGCTCGATCCGCAGGTCGTGGTGGGCGGCGTACGCCTCCAGGTAGCGGACGACGTCGTCCCTGGCCACCCAGCGGCCGAACGCACGCGGGATCGGGAGACCGGGCAGCTGCGAGAGCCGCCGCGTGGTGTGCAGGTGCAGGCGGTCGTAGTGGTGCCGCCACGCGTTGCCCACGTGCTCCGACTTCTCCAGGACCGTGACGTCCGCACCCTTCGCCCGCAGGGCCGCTGCTGCTGCCAGGCCGGCCGGTCCGGCGCCGATCACGTACACGGTGTGCGACATGGGTGGAGCGTAGTGGTCCGCGTCGCGGAGGCAAGGTCGGCTAACCCAGCGATGGACCGAACAGCACCTCGTGCTCCCGGAACGCGAGCTCGCCGCCGCTCGTCTCGACGATCGCCGCGAGCAGATCCGTTGTCGCGGTCGTCTCGTGGATCTCGCCTGGTTCCCAGATCGCGGCCTGGCCGGGCTCGATCTCCCAGCGTTCGTCGGTGTCTCCTGTTGTGCCCTTGGAGGTGACGACTCCCTCACCCGCGAGGACGGCGAAGATCTGCCGCCCCACGGTCGGGTGCTCCCCCAGCACGCCGCCCGCGATCATCCGGGCGACGTGCACGGTGGTGCGCTCGGCGTCGAGCACCTGAGGGAGAAGGTCCATGTCGACGCCCTCGCTGCCGAACCGTGAGACCTCCCGCACCGGGAGCTGGACGATGCGCATCCGAGAATCCTCTCGCAGGTCCGGGGTGGCTCGCTGGTCCGGGGTGGCTCGCCGGTCCGGGGCGGCTTGCTGATCCGGGCTTCGTCGTAGGTTCCGCACGTCCGGGCACATAGTGCTGGTTCGGTACGTGCCGGGTGGGCTGGATCCTGTTCACCTCAGGCCCGTGTAGTTCGCCTCAGCCGAACTGTTCGGCTG
>NZ_JBHXBG010000241.1:0-6596 GCF_042726755.1 Promicromonospora sp. NPDC060271
GGTCGGTTGAATGACCGATCTCAGTGCAACCGACCGAAGTCGCTCAGCGCACCCAGCAACCGACCGAAGTCACCGAGCACGTCCCAACAATGGACCGAAGTCACCGAGCGCGCCCCCAGCAACGGACCGAAGTCACGAGCAACACCATGCGGCCGACCGAGCTCACGGATCAGCGACCCACTCCGGGCGCCACTCAAACGGCCCAGCAGCACGGATCACCGCGCGCGCCTCACCGTCGCGGCACCGCGTCCCCGCGCCAGAGCCCAGGATCAGGACCGCACGCCGTCAGCACCAGCACCAGCACCGCGCGCCGTCAGAAGCAGCTCACCGGCCGGCGCACGTCACCCCGCTCCCCAACCAACCCCGATCAGCAAGACATCTATAGCATTGTGTATAGCGCAACACAACGGTCTTCAACCACGAAGCAAAGTCAACACGGTAGCAGCCCGAAAATCTTGCGGTCAGCTCCCGGTACGCGGCATACGATCCGGGAACCATGAACCTCGCAGGAGTCCTCGCCGCTTCCACGAGCACCGTGCTGCTCGTCGAGGGCGAGAGCGACCGTGCGGCGGTCGAGACGCTGGCCGCACGGCTGGGCCTCCCCCTCGGCGACCTCGGCGTGCAGGTCGTGGCGATGGGCGGCATCACCAACATCGGCCATCATCTGGTGGCGCTCGGCGGCCAGGGCGTCCGCCTGGGCGGGCTGTACGACGCCGCCGAGGAACGCTTCGTCGTCAACGGGCTCGACCGGGTGGGCCTGCGCCCGCCGGCGGCGACCACTCCCCTGACCGACCTCGGATTCTTCCGCTGCGACCGCGACCTCGAGGACGAGCTCATCCGGGCGATCGGCATCGACGGGTTCCTGGCCCTGATCGACGCCGAGGGCGAGCTGCGCAGCTTCGAACGGCTGCGGGGCCAGCCCGCTCAGCGCGAACGCACGACCACCCAGCAGCTGCACCGCTTCATCGGGTCCAAGGGCGGGCGCAAGGAACGCTACGGACGCCGCCTGGCGGAGGTGCTGCCGCTGGACCGGGTGCCCGCTCCGCTGGACGCGGTGCTGCGCTGGGCGACCTGACCCACCCCAACACCCACCCCTGCACCCACCCCTGCACCCACCCCTGCACCCACCCCTGCACCCACGAAGAGCGTCAGTCCCGCCGCGGGTCGAGCACGATCATCCCGGCGCGCGGCGCCGTGTCCATGGTCGGCACGAGCGCTGCCGCCTCGGCCAGGCCGATGACACGGTCCAGCAGGTCCTGCGGCCGCAGCGTCCCGGATGCGACGAGCCCGAGCATCTCGGGATAGTCGGCGGCCGCCATCCCGTGGCTGCCGAGCACGTCGATCTCCCAGGCGATCACACGACCCATGGGCACGCGCGGACCGCCGTCGACCGGCGCGAACAGGCCCACCTGGACGTGGCGCCCGCGGCGGCGCAGGCTGCCGATCGCGTCGGCGCACGTCTGCTCGCTCCCGACGGCGTCCACCGCGACGTGCGCGCCGCCGTCGGTCATCTGCTGCACGACGGCGGGTACGTCGCGACCGTCGGCGAGCACCGTGCGTTCGGCGCCCGCTCGGCGGGCCGCCTCCAGCGCCCCTTCCGACCGGTCGACGGCGACGACGCGGGCGCCGCGTGCGAGGGCGATCATGATCGCGCTGAGGCCGACGCCGCCCGCGCCGACGACCGCCACCCACTCCCCTGCCTGGACGCGCGCGCGTCCGGCCACCGCCCGGTAGGCAGTGGCGAAGCGGCAGCCGAGGCTCGCCGCGGTCTCGAAGGAGACGCCGTCGGGGATCGCGACGAGGTTGGCGTCCGCCGCGTACAGCACCACGAGCTCGGCGTACGAGCCCCAGTGCGTGAACCCGGGTTGGGTCTGGTCCGGGCAGACTTGCGCCTGCCCGGAGCGGCACCACTCGCAGGCGCCGCAGCCGCTGACGAACGGGACGGTCACGCGGTCCCCGACCTGCCACTTCGTGACACCCGCGCCGACCGCGGCCACGGTGCCGGCGAGCTCATGGCCTGGGACGTGCGGCAGGGTGGTGATGTCGGTGTCGTGCCCGGCCCAGGCATGCCAGTCGCTCAGGCATAGCCCGGTCGCGTGCACCCGCACGACGACGCCCCCGTCCGGGGCGGTCGGGTCGGCCACCTCACGGACGTCGACGGGGCCCTGGAACTGGTCGAAGACGATGGCGCGCACGAGCGGATTGAATCACGACCGGGTCGGCGCCTGTCGAGAGGTGCGGGTCGCGTCGCAGGTCAGCAGCACATTCCGGCATATCGGGAGTGTCAGTGGTCCCGCCTAGGGTTGCGGTCATGGTCGCTCCCCCGCGCCTCGAGCGCGTCACCGTCGCCGAAGCCATCCGCCGCTACCTCGCGGCGGTCGAGGTCGAGACGATCCGTGGTGTCCTGTCGCCGGCCACGGCGCGCAGCTACACGCGCGACGTCACCGAGTTCGGCCGCCTCACGGGGCGGGACCGCATCCTCGACGACGTCACCGGTTCCGACGTCGACACCGTCCTGGTGCGCTACCAGTCGGCGCCCGACGCCCGCTACACCGATCCGGACCGCAAACCCGGGCCCGGGCGCAGCACCGCCACGGTCAACCGGTTCCGGCAGTCCGTCACCCGGTTCTTCGCGTACGCGGCCCGGGAGTGCTGGGTCCAGGCCGACCCCATGCAGTGGGCGGCGCCACCGGCCAAGGTGCGTGGGACCCTGCGCACCGCACGTACGGCGCTGTCGGCGGGCGCGGCGCGCAGCCTGCTGACCAGCGGTCCGGCCGAGACCCCTGCCCGCACCGATCAGGACCTCGCGCTGCGCGACCGCCTGGTGGTCGCGCTTCTCCTGGTCCTGGGCCCGCGTGTCTCGGAGCTGGCTCGCACCGACGTCGACGACGTCGCGCGCGAGCCCGAACGCACCACCTGGCGCATCCGCGGCAAGGGCGGCAACACCCGCACGGTGACGCTGTCCCCGCCCCTGGCCCGTGCCTTGGACGACTACCTCACCGACCTGCGTCCCACCCTGGCCGCCAAACGCCCGCAGGACGCCGACGCGCAGCGTGCCCTCCTGCTGTCCTGGCGTGGGCGCCGTATCGACACCCAGGCGATCCGGGCGTTGCTCTCCCGTGCGGTGCGCCGCATGCCTGCGCCTT
The DNA here is from genome assembly GCF_042726755.1 of Promicromonospora sp. NPDC060271. NCBI lineage: Bacteria > Bacillati > Actinomycetota > Actinomycetes > Micrococcales > Promicromonosporaceae > Promicromonospora > Promicromonospora sp. NPDC060271. The sequence continues at coordinate 3,147 of NZ_JBHXBG010000241.1, forward strand.
ACCAGCGGGAGGCCACCCCGCACGCCCTGCGGCACACCACGGCGACGCTGCTGGTGGCCGACGGCTGGGACGTCAAGGTCGTCGCGGAGCTCCTCGGGCACGCCTCGATCGCCACCACCGGCGTCTACCTCGACCGCATCGAGGGCGAGCTCGCCGCCGCCATCCGGTCCCATCCCCTGGCGGGCGCCTTCGACTGATCGCGCGACGTCGTGCCCGTTCAGGAGAACCGCGTGTAGAACGCGTTGCGGAACCGCTCCTCGGGATCGTGCTGTCGCTTCAGCGCGAAGAACTCGTCGAGGGTCGGGTAGGCCTGCGCCACCTGTTCGCGCGTGTAGTGGGGCTGGTACGGCAGGTAGAACGTGCCACCGTGCTCCAGGGCGACGCGTACCAGCCGTCGTGTCAGCCCCGCCATGTCGGCGTTCCCGGCGTCGGACAGGTCCTGGCTGAGATACAGGACCACCGACAGCCGGGTGCCCTGCGCGTACGACAGGAGCACCTCGTCACGGTGCACGACCCGGACGGACGCGCTGAGCAGCTCGGCGTCGTGGTCCCGCAGCACGGGCGCCGCCGCTCGGAGGAACTCTCCGAGCCGGTCCGGCTCCACGAAGTACTCGTGCAGGACGTCGGTGCGATCCGGCAGCTTGTGGTTGAGCAGCCCCAGCCCGTTGTACGTGGCCTGGGTCCGGGCGACCATGCACGCCTCGGCGTCGCGCAGTGCCGCGTTGCGCGAGGTGGCGCAGGGCTGAAACCTCGGTAGCACGTGCTTCTGCGCGACCCAGCGCGCCTCCTGGAAGAAGCCGCCGTGCCTGGCGAGGTTCAGTGCGAACCGTCCCACACGGGAGTTCTGGGTGTCCTTCAGCGGCCCGATCGGCTCGGCCACGCTGCCGGGAGCGCCCTCGTCGCTGTACGTATAGAGGATGGCCTCGGTCAGGAAGGACGACGGCGCCGTGGACAGGTGGGCGTACATCAGGCGCGCGTCCTCGTCGGGCACGACCTCATCGAGGTAGGTCCGCGCGAGGAGGTCGGTCGGGATGACGCGCTGCTCCAGCCGGTACACCGTGTCGGGCACGGTCTCCAGCTCGACCTCGGTGATCACTCCGAACAGCCCGTACCCACCGATCACCGCGGCGAACAGGTCCGGGTCGCTCGCTCGGTCGACGTCGCGCACCGTGCCGTCCGCGGACACGAGCCGCAGGGACCGTACCGTCCCTGCGATCGATCCCTGCCGGAAGTCGACCCCGTGCGCGTTCACCGAGACCGTCCCGCCCACGCTGAGGATGTCGATGCTCGGCATAGCGGCTGCCGCCCGGCCGTTGGCGTGCAGCGTCTCGAGGACGCTCCGCCACGTGGCACCGGCTCCCACCCGCACCGTGCCCGCCGCGGCATCCACGGTCACGGCGTCGAGCCCTCGCATGTCGAGCACGAGTCCGCCCGGGTAGGACGCCTGCCCGCCCATCGCGTGTCGTGTCCCCGACACGGATACCGCCAGGTCGTTCTGTCGCGCGTACGCGACCGCCTGAACGACGTCCTCCTCGCTGCCAGGACGCACGACACCGTGCACGGGGACCTCGTTCAGGCAGCTGGCATCGTTCACGACGCCGCCGATCTGTGTCAGGCCCCTGAGCTCCGGGATGGTCTCCGGTGGCGCCGGCACGGTCGGGCCGATGCCCGTGTCCGGGAAGCTGACGGGCCGCACCTCGGCGGTACACGTGCGCGGTCCGTCCGGTGCGGAGGAGTACCTGTCGCCCGCGAGGATGCCGATGACGAGCACCGCGACGAGGACGACTCCCAGACCCCACCGCCGCATGCTCTGTATCCGTCGACGCACCCGGCGAGCGGCTCCCGGTCCTGACATGGAAAGTCCCTTCGTCGGTGTGAGCATAGGGACACGCGGGGCGGAATTCGCTCGAATAACGACGACGGCGGTACGCGGCGGCGCCGCACCATCGAGTGCCGGCCGCGCGACAGCCCCGGGCGACCGTAATTCCGCGATCCTGGATCTGAGACCGGGTACCGTGAGCCCGTGGCGTCTCGCAAGGTCCTCAGCAATCTGCCCGGCAACCTCCCGGGCGGTCTGCCCAGCAATCTGCCCAAGCTCACGCTCGACGTACCGACCGATTTCATGCAGCGTGCCCGCACCTTCGCGACCCGGGCCGCGGTCATCGCGGCCGCCGTACCGGTCGGAGCGGCGGTGGCGCTCACCGTCACGGACAAGATCCGCCGGCGCATGCACCCGCTCACGTCGAAGTTCCCCACCGAGAAGCCGCTCACCGAGCACATCGACCAGACCGCGACCACGGTCTACACCTACGGCGCGGACCTGTTCGAGGCGATGCTCGAGGCGATCGCCGGGGCACGCAAGACCGTGATGCTCGAGTCGTACATCTGGAAGAACGACGAGATGGGCCAGCGCTTCAAGCAGGCCCTGATCGACGCGTCCGCGCGCGGCGTCGAGGTGTACGTCATCGTCGACGGCTTCGCCAACCTCGTCGTGCCCTACTCGTTCTTCCGCTTCCCGCCCGCCATCCACGTGCTGCGCTTCCCCGTGCTGCGCCCGGGGATGGCCTACCTCAACATCCGCACCTCGGGTCGTGACCACCGCAAGATCCTGGTGGTCGACGACGAGACCGGGTTCGTCGGCGGGTACAACATCGGCTCCCTGTACGCCACGCACTGGCGCGACACCCACGTCCGCCTCCAGGGGCCTTCCGCGTGGGAGCTGCGCAACGCGTTCGTCGACTTCTGGAACCGGCACCGCAAGCAGCGCCACCCCATCCTTGCCGACGCCGGATCCGGTACCTGGCTGCCCCACCTCAAGGCCGCGCGCAACGCGCCGTCCGAGCTCGTGTTCCCCATCCGCGGAATCTACCTCGACGCCATCGACCGGGCGATCAGCCACGTCTACATCACCCAGGCGTACTTCATCCCGGACCACGACATCCACGCCGGGCTGCTGGCCGCCGCCGCACGCGGGGTCGACGTCCGCGTCCTCGTGCCGCACCGCTCCAACCACGTGGTGGCGGACTGGCTCGCCCGCGGCCAGTACGCCTCCCTGCTGCGCGGCGGGGTACGGATCTTCCTGTACCAGGGCGCCATGGTGCACGCCAAGACCGCCACCATCGACGGCCGCTGGACCACCATCGGCACCGCCAACATCGACCGGCTCAGCCTCACCGGCAACTACGAGATCAACCTCGAGGTCGTCGACCCGGGCCTCGCCGGCCGCATGGAGGACATCTTCGCCATGGACCTGTCCAACGCGCAGGAGCTCACCCTCGCGCAGTGGGAGGAACGCGGCGCGCTCGCCAAGATCGGCGAGTACCTTCTGATCCCGCTGCGCCCCCTGCTGTAGCGAGCCGCCAGCCCCGCACCTGCTGCTGACTTCGGTCGGTTGCACGGTGCTGGCAGCTGACTTCGGTCGGTTGCTCTGAGATCGGTCAATCAAACGAC
>NZ_JBHXBG010000242.1:0-6558 GCF_042726755.1 Promicromonospora sp. NPDC060271
GGTCTCGACAAGCCCGACCAGCGGGCTCGACGGGCTCAACCAGCGGGAGCCGGCCCGGGAGCTGTCAGGCCTGTTCCGGGAGGCCCGGGAACGGGGTCGCCGGGGCGTTCCACTGGGCGGCCGCCAGCGTGGTGTCCGTCAGGAGCGCGACCAGGACGGCCCGGGTGCCCGGTTCGGCCACGCCGACCAGCGTCGCGTAGTTCTGCGTGAGGTCTTCCTCGAGGTCCCTGGCCAGGTCCGGCGTCGCGGTCTCCGGTCCGGGGACGGCGTAGGCGACCCGGCGCGGGTCCTGGTCGGTCCCGTCCACACCCGCCAGGAGGGCCCAGGCCTGGGCCCGTGCCCGGTGCACGCGGGCTCTGTCGTAGGCCCGGGTACGGACCTCGCCGTCGGCCTGCGCCGCCCGTACCTCGAGGGCGTAGGCGGCGGTGTCCTCGGCCAGGACCAGGGTGGCGAGCTCCTCCGCCGACAGGCCGGTGGGTACCGCCGCGGGCTCTTCCGTCGCCGATGCCGGAGCCGTCGAGGCCTCGTCCTCGCTCGGCTCTGCGTCGTCCTCGGGGGGCTCGGGGATCTGGGTCGAGGGGAGCGCGGGGCCGCGCGCGCCGGTCAGCCGGGCGAGGTCCCGGGCGTACCGTGCCTGGGCGGCGGAGATCGAGCCGAGCAGGCGCGCGAGGGGGCCCGACTGGGCTTGGTCGGCGGCGGCCCTGGTGCGGGTCGCCGCATCGCCGAGCGAGGTGACGACCGCCCGGGGCGTCTGTTCCGGGATGATCGCGGAGGGCGAGGCACCCGAGCGCTGGGTCACGATGTCGCCGAGACCGGAGTCGTACTCGCCACCGAGCTGCTCCGCCTGCATGGTCGTGGCCTCGGCGATGGCCGTCAGCCGTGCGGCGACGTCGGCGTCGACCCCCTCGGCCACCGCTGCGGCGCCGGCCTGGTCGGCCACCAGCAGCGCGTCGGCAACGGCGGTGCGCCGTACCACCTCCACTGCGTCCGGGACCGGCTCGGTGGGTGGCGGCGACTCGAGCCGCACGCCACAACCTGAGAGAATGATCGCGCAGGTCAGGGCCAGCGCGGTCAGGGCTGACCGGCTTCGGGGGCCGGCCTTCGGGCCGTTGGGGTTCATCGTGGCCGATGATGTCATGTTCCAGAAGCCGATTCGTGCCCAGGCCGATTGCGGTCGGGTCACGGACATCACGTTCCACGCGAAGTGCCGAGGCCCGGCGCTTCGTTACGCTTGACGCAGACAACAACAGCACATCGGTCGAACCGTTCCGGCTCGAACCGTGCCCCCGCGCACGTGGGGGAGCCGACGGGAGGCAGTCGATGACACAGCAGGCGGATGCGGTCCGCGAGGTGGTAGGCCCGGTGGTCGAGGCAGCGGGGCTGTACCTCGAGGAGGTGACCGTCACCCGGGCGGGGAGCGCGTCGGTGGTGCGGATCACCGTCGACCTGCCGGACGACGCCCTCGGCAGCCTCGACTCCGACCGGCTCGGCGACGCCTCGCGGGCGATGTCGGCGGCACTGGACGTGGACGACGTCGTCTCCGGCGCCTACACGCTCGAGATCTCGACGCCGGGCACGTCCCGGCCGCTGACCGAGCTGCGGCACTACAAGCGTGCCCGGACCCGGCTCGTCACGCTGAAGATGATGGACGGCAGCCGCGTCGAGGGCCGGCTCACCGACGTGCTCGACGACGGTGACGGCGCGGTCCTGGTGCTCGACGGCGACAGCCGGATCCCGCTGGGCGACGTCCGCCGGGGCAAGGTGGAGGTAGAGCTCAAGAAGCTCGACGCCCAGGATGCCGAGGTATCGGAACTGGGCGAGAGTGCAGGTGAAGACACCGACGACGACTCGGACGGTGCTGGTTCTGACAACGCGACCGAGGGTCACCCCGGCCGCAACGAGGAAGGCTGACATGGACATCGACATGACGACCCTGCGGATGCTGGAGCGCGAGAGGGACCTCAGCCTGGACATCCTCGTCGCGGCCATCGAGCAGGCGCTCCTCTCGGCCTACCACCGGACTCCTGACGCGTACAACCGCGCCCGTGTCGAGGTGGACCGCGCGTCGGGCCACGTGACCGTGTGGGCGCGCGAGGAGCTTCCCGTGTCCGAGGACCCGGAGCACCCCGAGGTCCGGCCCGTCGTCGAGTACGGGCCGGAGTTCGACGACACGCCGCAGGACTTCGGCCGGATCGCCACCGCGACGGCCCGCCAGGTGATCGTGCAGCGGCTGCGGGACGCCGAGGACGACCAGGTGCTCGGCACCTTCCGCGGCAAGGAGGGCGAGGTCCTGGCCGGCATCATCCAGCAGGGCCGTGACCCGCGCATGGTGCTGGTGGACGTGGGCGGCACCGAGGCGGTCCTCCCGCCGCACGAGCAGGTGCCCACCGAGGAGTACGTGCACGGCGAGCGGCTGCGTGCCTACGTGGTCGAGGTGAGCCGTGGAATGAAGGGCCCGCAGATCACGTTGAGCCGTACGCACCCGAACCTCGTGCGGAAGCTCTTCGAGCTCGAGGTCCCCGAGATCGCGGACGGTTCGGTGGAGATCACCGCCATAGCCCGCGAGGCGGGACACCGCACGAAGATGGCGGTCCGCACCCGGGTGGCCGGGCTCAACGCGAAGGGTGCCTGCATCGGCCCGATGGGCGCGCGGGTCCGGGCCGTGATGGCCGAGCTGCACGGCGAGAAGATCGACATCGTCGACCACAGCGACGACCCGGCGTCCTTCGTGAAGAGCGCGCTGTCGCCCGCCCGTGTGTCGTCCGTCACAGTGGTGGACGCCGATGCCCGCGCCGCACGCGCCGTCGTCCCCGACTACCAGCTCTCCCTCGCAATCGGTAAAGAGGGGCAGAACGCCCGGCTCGCCGCGAAGCTGACGGGCTGGCGTATCGACATCCGCTCCGACGAGGCGGCCGACGCCGACGCAGGTGGCGCGGGTGCCGACACACAGAGCGGCCGGTAACGCCCGGTGGGGCGGCGCGGTAGACTGTCTGAGTCTGGGCCACGAGCCCGTCATTCGACCTACCACGTATCTGGTTCAGCACTGCCCGTCGAGGGTCCAGTACGTACCTGCGTCGGATGCCGGGAGCGCGACCAGCGGTCTGCACTCCTGCGTCTGGTGCTGGACACCCCGATGCACGATGACGCCGTGGAAGCCACACGGCGCGTCGTCATCGACGTCCGTGCCTGCCTACCGGGTCGCGGTGCCTGGGTTCACCCGGAACCACGGTGCCTGGAGCTCGCCGAGCGCCGCAGGGCCGTACCGCGTGCACTGCGCGTCGACGGGCCCCTCGACCTCGGCGAGGTACGAGCACACCTCGGCCAGTGAGTGCAGCAACCGCAGGACTGTTCCGACCGGACGCACCGTGCGTCGGGCCGAATTATGCGATTCGTCGACAAGGAAGCGGGTCAGACGCCGATGGGCACCCGATGAGCCCCCAGCGATGAGTACTCAGTACTAACGGTGGTCCTCCCTGTCTTGGGATGGACCGAGACAGGAGAGTTGTGGCTAAAGTCCGCGTCTACGAGCTCGCAAAAGAGCTCGGAGTGGAAAGCAAGACCCTGCTTGGCGAGCTGAAGTCGGCAGGCGAGTACGTTCGCTCGGCGTCCTCGACGCTCGAGCCGCCCGTCGTGCGGCGTATGCGCGACAAGTTCCCCGCCGGTGGCGCGGCGGCCCCGTCCGACAAGGACGCGGCGCGGCCCACGCCGAGCGCACCCAAGCCGGCCGCGAAGCCCGCGGCCCAGAAGCCTGCCGAGTCGGCTCCGGCACCCGCGCCGAGCAAGGCGGAGGCCGCCCCGGCACCCGCGCCTGCCCCCAGCCCTGCTCCGGCTCCGAGCCCCGCACCGGCGGCACCCGCCCCGGCTCCGGCGGCCGAGAGCCAGGCGGCGCCCGCGGCGTCCGCGACGCCGGCAGCAGGCCCCAAGCCTGGTGCGCCCAAGCCCGCCGCGGCCCCCAAGCCCGGTGCGCCGAAGCCCGCCGCCGCCACGCCCTCGGGCGCGCGTCCGGCTCGGGACGGCAACCGTGGTGGCCGTCCTGGCGGCGACCGTCCCGGTGGCGGCAACCCGCGCCCGGGCAACAACCCGTTCGCGACCAGCCAGGGCATGCCCCGTCCCGGTGGCGGCCGCGGCCGCCCGGGTGCGGCAGGTCCCGGCAGCGGTAGCGGCGGCAACGAACGTCCCGCGGCCGGCGGCAACCCGCGCCCGGGCAACAACCCCTTCGCGTCCAGCCAGGGCATGCCGCGTCCGGGGCAGCGCCCCGAGCGCACCGAGGCGCCCAGCGGTGAGCGCTCCGGCGGCCCCCGTCCGGGTGGCCCCCGTCCTTCCGCACCCCGTCCCGGCGGTACCGGTGGCGGCGGTCCGCGCCCGAACCCCGGCATGATGCCGGGCAAGACCTCCATGCCGCGTCCGGGCGACCGCCCGGCTCCGGGTGGCGGTCGTGGCCGCCCCGGTGGTGGCGGTGGCCGTCCGGGTGCCGGTGGCGGCGCCGCGGGTGCGGGCGCTCCGGGTCGTCCCGGTGGCGGCGGCGGTGGCGGCTTCGGCGGCCCGCGTCGTGGTGCCGGTGGTCGCGGTGCGACGCAGGGTGCCTTCGGGCGCGCCGGTGGCAAGCCGGTCCGCGGTCGTAAGTCGCGTCGGGCGAAGCGCCAGGAGTTCGAGGCCATGCAGGCCCCGTCGCTCGGTGGCGTGCAGGTCCCGCGCGGCAACGGCGACACCGTCGTCCGGCTGCGCCACGGTGCGTCGCTGAACGACTTCGCCGACAAGATCGACGCGAACCCCGCTGCGCTCGTGACCGTCCTGTTCCACCTGGGCGAGATGGCCACGGCCACGCAGTCGCTCGACGAGGACACGTTCGGCACGCTGGCGCAGGAGCTCGGCTACCAGATCGAGATGGTCTCGGCCGAGGAGGAGGACCGCGAGCTGCTCGGGGCCTTCGACATCGACCTGCAGGCCGAGGAGGACGACGAGTCCGACGAGGACCTGGAGATCCGTCCGCCGGTCGTGACCGTCATGGGTCACGTCGACCACGGTAAGACCAAGCTCCTCGACGCGATCCGGAACGCGGACGTCGTGGCGGGCGAGCACGGCGGGATCACGCAGCACATCGGTGCGTACCAGATCACGCACGAGCACGACGGCACCGATCGTGCCATCACGTTCATCGACACCCCGGGTCACGAGGCGTTCACCGCCATGCGTGCCCGTGGTGCGCAGGTCACCGACATCGCGATCCTCGTGGTCGCGGCCGACGACGGCGTGATGCCGCAGACGGTCGAGGCCTTGAACCACGCGCAGGCGGCAGGTGTGCCGATCGTGGTCGCGGTGAACAAGATCGACGTCGAGGGTGCGAACCCGTCGAAGGTCCGTCAGCAGCTCACCGAGTACAACCTGGTGGCGGAGGAGTACGGCGGCGACACGATGTTCGTCGACGTCGCGGCGAAGCCGGGCATCGGTATCGACAGCCTGATCGACGCCGTCCTGCTCACCGCGGACGCTTCGCTCGACCTGCGGGCGAACCCGACCAAGGACGCACGCGGTGTGGCCATCGAGGCGAACCTCGACAAGGGTCGCGGTCCGGTGGCGACGGTGCTGGTCCAGGCCGGCACGCTGCACGTCGGTGACGCGATCGTCGCGGGTACGGCCTACGGCCGCGTCCGTGCGATGTTCGACGAGCACGGCAACGCGGTCGAGGCGGCCACCCCGGCCCGCCCGGTCCAGGTGCTGGGTCTGACCAGCGTCCCGGGCGCCGGCGACACGTTCCTCGTGGCGCCCGACGACCGGACCGCTCGCCAGATCGCCGAGAAGCGTCAGGCGGCGGAGCGCGCGGCGACGCTCGCCAAGCGCCGCAAGCGGATCAGCCTCGAGGACTTCGACACCGAGCTCAAGAAGGGCAAGGTCGAGAGCCTCAACCTCATCCTCAAGGGCGACGTGTCCGGTGCCGTCGAGGCACTCGAGGACGCGCTGCTCAAGATCGACGTGGGCGAAGAGGTCGAGCTGCGTGTCATCCACCGTGGTGTGGGTGCGATCACGCAGAACGACGTCAACCTCGCGACCGTCGACAGCGCCGTGATCATCGGCTTCAACGTGAAGTACGGCGAGCGCGTCGAGGAGCTGGCGGAGCGCGAGGGCGTCGACGTCAAGTTCTACTCGGTCATCTACCAGGCGATCGAGGACGTCGAGGCGGCCCTCAAGGGCATGCTCAAGCCGGAGTACGAGGAGGTCCAGCTCGGGACCGCGGAGATCCGTCAGGTCTTCCGCTCCTCGAAGTTCGGCAACATCGCCGGTTCGATCGTTCGTTCGGGCAGCATCCGCCGCAACACGAAGGCGCGTGTGCTCCGCAACGGCACGGTCGTCGGCGACAACCTCACCATCGAGTCGCTGCGCCGCGAGAAGGACGACGTCACCGAGGTCCGCGAGGGCTTCGAGTGCGGTATCGGTCTCGGGTCGTTCAACGACGTCAACGAAGGCGACACCATCGAGACCTTCGAGATGCGCGAGAAGCCGCGCGTCTGACGCTGATGGTTCATTGAGTGCGGGGTGTCCGCCCGGCCGGCTCGTCCGGAC
>NZ_JBHXBG010000243.1:0-6392 GCF_042726755.1 Promicromonospora sp. NPDC060271
GGGGCTCCTCGACGGTGCCCGCTGCGGGCGTCTCCGTCAGGACGGGGACGCCCGCAGCGGCGAGGTCGCGGATCACCGGCTGGGCCGCCCCGGCGGGCAGGGTCAGCAGGACGACGTCGGGCCGGCCGCCGGCGAGCAGCTCGGACACCGAGGCGTAGGCGGGCGCCGGGAGCCCGGGCAGGCCCGCGGCGGACAGTCCGCCGGCCGCCAGCTCAGCGCGATCCGCCGCGTTGCGGGTGGCCACGCCGACCACCTCGAAGCGGTCGGGCAGCGCGTGCAGCACCCGCAACATGGTCCGGGCCCGGAAGCCCGAGCCGACGATCCCGATCCTGGCCGTGCGGTCCCGTGAGGTCACGGAGCCCGACGCTACGCCCTCACGCGGTGGCGACCGCCGCCCCGTCCGGCTCCGCACCCTCACGGCGGCTGATGCGCCACCAGGCGAAGAACCCGAACAGGGTGAACAGGCCGTAGATCACGTACATCAGCGCGGTCGCCCAGTACCCGGCCGAGAACAGCAGCGGCACGCCGACGAGGTCGACGGCCACCCAGATCAGCCAGAACTCGACCCAGCCCTTGGCCATGCCGTACGTCGCGAGCACGGAGCCCATGAAGATCCAGGCGTCCGCCCAGACCGGTTCGTACGAGCCGAGAGCCCGGAAGAGCGGCGTCAGGAGCAGCGTGCCGGCGAACATGCCGGTCACCAGGCCCACGCGGGCCTGCCACGAGGCCCAGCGGGGATGCACCGCCACCGCGCCGACACCCGTGCGCTGGGTCTCGCGCCAGCGGTACCAGCCGTAGATCGAGACGGCGATGAACATGATCTGCCGGCCGGCCTGGCCCAGCATGTCCGCTCGCGTCGCGTCGCCGAACCATGAGCCCATGAACACCGTGAAGAGCAGGATGTTGCCCACGATGCCGACCGGCCAGGCCCACACCTTGCGGCGCAGGCCGCCGAGCGCCGACACCAGCCCGAACAGGTTGCCGATGACCTCGCGCCAGTAGATCTGCTGGTCGGCAACCAGGAATGTCGCGTCATAGGCGGCGCGGAACCAGTCCATGTCTCTTCCCTCCGAAGGTCCGCACACGGGGACTCCGGGGTGAGGGTCGGCGCGCCACAAGGACACCGACGACGGCGCGGGACGGCACCCCGAGGGTGACGGCGCGCGCCGCACGTGCTTCCTCCCATCCGGACTTTAACCGTCGGTCCTGGAGTTTCACCAGGTCAACCGGGCCTCTCCCGAAGGAGCGACCCGGGTCGCGGACTGTCACCGCCGGCTCGGAATTTCACCGACCCCGGAGCACGTGTGCATCTGCTGCACTTGAACTACTGCACTGACTGCTTGACTACGGCTAGCGGAACACAGGATGCCACGACGTCATTCCCGGCCGGAAGGGCCGCTGCCGCGGATGCCGGGTGAGCTCGCTACGCGAGCGCTTCCCTGACCGCGCGAGCCACCTCGTCGGGCCCTGCCCCGCCCGAGACCACGGTCACGACCACACGGCGGCCGGCCGGTGTGCCGCTGTCCGCCGGAGCGTGGCCGGCGGCGCCGAGGACGGCGGCCCGCCGCAGGTCGGCGAACGCCTCCTCGAGCTCCGGTCGCAGCTCGAGCGACGGCGTACGCAGCCAGCGCCGCAGTATCGCGTTGTGCACGGCGACGACGGACGCGGCGAACGCGATCGACGCCGTGGACGTCGACCGCTCCGGCGGCAGCGTGTCGCGCAGGTAGTGCGTGAACGCCCGCTCGTAGCGGTGCGTGGTGATGAGCTCACGGTCGCGCAGGGCAGGGACCTGCTGCAGCAGGGCGTACCGGGCGAGCGACGTCTCGCGCTGGCCCACATGGTGGTCGAACACCATGCGTGCCGCGCGGCACACCTCGAGATACGGGTCGATGTCGGGATCCCAGGCACGGCCGAGGTCGTGCCCGGACTCCTCGCTGGTGCGGGCGTCGGGGCGGGTGGCGGCCAGCATCACCACCACCTCCTCGAGCAGGAGCTCGTGGTCGGCGAAGACCACGTCCTCCTTCGAGCGGTACCGGCGGAAGAACGTGGCCCGGCTGACCTTTGCGGCGTCGGCGATCTCCTCGACGGTGGTCCCCTCGTACCCCTGCCGGGTGAACAGGTCCACCGCGACGTCAACTGCCTGCGCATGCGTGTGGGTACGGACGGCGGTCATGCCAGGCAGGCTACCGCGTACCCCTCGGACCGCGGGAAAAATCCTTGAGCGATACGTGGTGTCCAAGGTGCTAGTTTTCCGGGTCGGAGATCTTGCCGGACCGCAGTCTGTGCAGGTAGCGCACCTCGCGCACGGCCATCAGCAGGGCGAGGCCGCCGGGTACCGCCGACCACGGATGACCCAGTACAACTCCGACAAGGCACACCAGAAAGATCACCCCACCGCCGACGACGGTGGCGAGACTCGCCCAACGGATCCCGGTCACGCAGTGAGCGTAGTCTGCGGGCGTGACCGAGACCGCTGCCAAGCCCGTCGTCGACGTCTACGTCGACCCCATGTGCCCCTTCGCCTGGATCACGTCGCGCTGGGCCCTCGAGGTGGCGCAGCTCCGCGACGTCGACCTGACCTTCAAGCTGATGAGCCTCTACCTGCTGAACAAGGACAGGGACATCGACGACGGCTACCGGGCGCGCATCGAGCGGTCACGCGGCATCGGCCGCGTCGCCGCGGCGGTCCAGACCGACCACGGCCCCGAGGCGTTCTCCGCCTTCTACACCGCGGCGGGCACCCGGATCCACAACCAGCAGAACAAGGACTTCGACGCGGTGGCGGCCGAGGCGCTCGCCGAGGCCGGCCTGCCCGCCGACCTCGCCGGGGCCGCGACGTCCACCGACCACGACGCGGCGCTCGCGGCCTCCCACGAGGCCGGCATGAAGCCCGTCGGCGACGACGTCGGCACGCCCACCATCCACGTCGACGGTGTCGCGTTCTTCGGCCCCGTGCTCACGCGCATCCCGCGCGGCGAGGAGGCGGCGGCCCTGTTCGACGCCTCCGTGACGCTCGCGCGGTACCCGTACTTCTACGAGATCAAGCGCTCCCGCACGACGGACCCAGCCTTCGACTGAGCCCTTGGCCGCTCGCGGCCGACGTCGACGGGCCGTGGCATCGTTGCGGTCATGACTCTTGACCTGCGTATCTTCACCGAGCCCCAGCAGGGTGCGACGTACGACGACCAGCTTGCCGTCGCTCAGGCGACCGAGCGCCTCGGGTTCAGCGCGTTCTTCCGGTCCGACCACTACCTCGCGATGGGTGACGGCGACGGACTGCCCGGCCCCACCGACTCCTGGATCACGCTCGCGGGCCTCGCCCGCGACACGTCCACCGTGCGGCTCGGCACGCTGGTGTCCTCGGCGACGTTCCGCCACCCCGGCGTCCTCGCCATCCAGGTGGCGCAGGTGGACCAGATGTCCGGCGGCCGGGTGGAGCTCGGCCTCGGTACCGGATGGTTCGGTGCCGAGCACAGGGCGTACGGCATCCCGTTCCCCGACAAGCGGTTCGGCCTCCTCGAGGAGCAGCTCGCCGTCGTCACCGGCCTGTGGGGCACCCCGGTGGGGGAGAAGTTCTCGTTCTCGGGCGAGCACTACGAGATCGTCGACTCACCGGCCCTGCCGAAGCCCGTGCAGTCCAGGATCCCCCTGCTCATCGGTGGCGGCGGCCCGCGCCGGACGCCGGCCCTCGCCGCGCGGTACGGCGACGAGTACAACCAGTCCTTCCCGGAGATCGACGCGATCGGCCCACGCATCGAGGTCATCAACAAGGCGCTGGCCGACGCCGGGCGCGCGCCCGGTTCGCTGGTCCAGTCCGTCGCGCTGGTCGCCGTCGTCGGCCAGGACGAGGCCGAGTTCACCAGGCGTGCTGCGGCGATCGGCCGCGAACCCGCTGAGCTGCGCGAGCACGGCATCGCCGGGACGGTCACCGAGGTGGTGGACCGGCTGGCGGCCCTGGAGGCGGCGGGGGTCCAGCGGGTCTACCTCCAGATCCTGGACCTGGCCGACCTGGACCACCTCGACCTGATTGCGCGCGAGGTGCGCCCGCAGCTCGGCTGACCCACGCCGCCCGGCCCTGGTGCGAAATTACGACTAGCGCAGGCCGGGCGGAGAGATTCTTCCTATGGTCGTGTCGGCCGTGCTTGCCGCGACACACATCGGAGAACTCATGCAGAGCCTTTCTCGTGCCGTCCGAGCCGCTCTCGCGGCGACCACGCTCGTCGCAGGAACCCTCGTCGCAGTGCCCTCAGCCGTCGCCGACGACAGCTATCAGCGCGGACCCGACCCGACCGTGGAGAGCATCGAGGCGGCACGGGGCCCGTTCGAGATCGGGACAGCGGTCATCACCCGTGCCGCCGCCGAGGGCTTCGGCGGCGGCACGGTGTACTACCCCGTCGACACCTCCGAGGGCACGTTCGGCGCGGTGGCGGTGTCGCCGGGCTACCGGTCCGCGCAGGCCGCCGTCGCCTGGCTGGGTCCGCGGCTCGCGTCGCAGGGTTTCGTGGTGATCACCATCGACACGCTGCGCCTGTCCGACTCGCCCGACCGGCGCGGCGACCAGCTCCTCGCCGCGCTGGACTACCTGCGGCGCACCGAGCTCGCCGACCGGATCGACCCCGGACGGCTCGCCGTGATGGGCCACTCGATGGGCGGGGGCGGCAGCCTGGAGGCCGCCAAGGACCACCCGGCGCTGCAGGCGGCGATCCCGCTGGCACCGTGGAACACCGACAAGTCGTTCCCCGAGGTCACCACGCCGACCCTGGTCATCGGCGCCGAGGACGACAACATCGCGCCGGTCCGGTCGCACTCCGAGCGCTTCTACGAGTCGCTGCCGGCGGACGGCGACAAGGCCTACCTGGAGCTGCGTGACGCCTCGCACTCCGTGCCGACGGCCGACAGCACGACCATCGCCAGGTACAGCCTGTCCTGGCTCAAGCGCTACGTGGACGACGACGAGCGGTACACGCGGTTCCTCTGCCCGCCGCCTGTCCCGGACCACCTGATCGGTGAGTACCGCAGTACCTGCCGCTAGGATCCGCGCGACACCCCCGTTGCGAGATCAAGGACAACACCATGCGACTCGGCTGGAAGCTGCACGGCGACGGCGCCCGCATCACCCCTGGTGAGGTGGTCGCCCCGGACGAGCGGCTGAGCTGGCCGCGCACCATCGGGATCGGCCTGCAGCACATCGTCGCGATGTTCGGCGCCACGTTCCTGGTGCCGGTCCTGACGGAGTTCGACCCGGCGACCACGCTGTTCTTCTCGGCGATCGGCACCGTTGCCTTCCTGCTGATCACGGGGAACAAGCTGCCGAGCTACCTGGGTTCGAGCTTCGCGTTCATCGCGCCGATCCTTGCGGCGACGGCGTCGAGCGGGCAGTCGGCGGCGATCGGCGGCATCCTCGCCACCGGCCTCCTGCTGACGCTCGTCGGCGTCGTGGTGCACTTCGCGGGACCGCGCTGGATCCAGATCGCGATGCCGCCCGTGGTGACGGGTGTGATCGTGGCGCTGATCGGCCTGAACCTGGCGCCGGTGGCCTGGCAGAACTTCAAGGCCTCCCCGGTGACCGCGGTGATCACCCTCGCCTCGATCATCCTGATCCAGGTGCTGTTCCGGGGCCTCGTCGGCCGCCTGGCGATCCTGCTCGGCGTCGTCATCGGGTACGCCGTCGCCGCGGTGCGCGGCGAGGTCGACTTCTCGGACGTGGGCAAGGCCGACTGGTTCGGCCTGCCGCAGTTCGTCGCGCCCTCGTTCGACCCGAACGTGCTCGGCCTGTTCCTCCCGGTGGTGCTGGTGCTCATCGCCGAGAACGTGGGTCACGTGAAGTCCGTGGCCGCGATGACCGGTCGCAACTACGACCCGCTGACCGGGCGGGCGCTGCTGGCCGACGGCGTCGCCACCACCCTCGCCGGCCTCGGTGGCGGTTCGGGCACCACCACGTACGCGGAGAACATCGGCGTCATGGCGGCGTCCCGGGTGTACTCGACGGCGGCGTACTGGGTTGCCGCGTTCGGTGCGCTGGTGCTCAGCCTCTCGCCGAAGTTCGGCGCGCTGATCGCGAGCGTCCCCGAGGGCGTCCTCGGCGGAGTCACGACCATGCTCTACGGCATGATCGGCATCCTGGGTGCCCGCATCTGGGTGCAGGCCAAGGTCAACTTCTCCGACCCGGTCAACCTGGCGACGGCCGCCGTGCCGCTCGTCATCGGCATCGCGGGCTTCACGTGGACCGCGGGCGACCTGGAGTTCGGCGCCATCGCCCTCGGCACCGCCGCCGCGCTGGTGATCTACCACGTCATGGGCGCCATCGGCCGCTGGCGGGGCACCGCCCAGCCCTGACCCTCTCGTTGAGTGCTGGCTATTTGCGCGCTCAAGGCTTCAGGCGGCGCAAATAG
>NZ_JBHXBG010000244.1:0-6256 GCF_042726755.1 Promicromonospora sp. NPDC060271
GTCCGAGTCCCCCTGACACACTCAGGGGGACTCGGACAGGCGCTCTACCTCGCGGCAAGGGGTCAGGCCTTCGTCACCGATACCGTCCGCTCGGCCCCCGCCGTCACGGCCAGCGACGTCGCGAGCGTCTCCCGGGTCACGAGCTCGCGGTGCTCCTCGACGGCGGCGACCCACTCGGCAGGCACCGTCAGCTCGAGCGCGATGCGGTCGGCGACCTGCAGGCCGGCGGCCTTGCGTGCGTCCTGCACGTCGCGGACGACGTCGCGGGCGTAACCCTCGGCGCGCAGCGCGTCGTCGAGCATGAGGTCGAGCACGACGAAACCGCCGCCGGCCAGGACCGCCGCGGCGGTCTGGGCGGGCTCGGTGCCCGCGTCCGCCGGGTCCTGGGCGTCAAGGGGCGCGACGACCGTCGTCAGCTCGTACTCGGTCTCGAGCAGCTCGACCTCGCCGCCCTCCGTCGCGACCACGACGGCACCGGCGTCGGTCTTGGACCAGGCGCCGGACTTGGCCGCCTTGATCACCGCCTGCACGCCGCGACCGAGCCGCGGGCCGGCGGCACGCGCGTTGACCGCCAGGCGCTCGGAGATGCCGTACTCGGTGGCGACCTCCGGCGAGAAGGCGACCAGCCGGACCTCCTTGACGTTCAGCTCCGTCTCCATCAGCCCGGTGAACGGCGCGACGCCGTCCGGGTCCGCGACGGCCACCACGAGCGACCGCAGCGGCTGCCGCACGCGCAGCTTGTTCGCCTTGCGCAGCGCCAGCGTCTGCGACACCACCGCCCGCGCGGACTCGACGGCTGCGACGAGGGCGTCGTCGGCCACCAGGGTCTCGACCACCGGGAAGTCCGCCAGGTGCACCGAGCGCCCGCCGGTCAGGCCGCGCCAGACCTCCTCGGTGAGCAGCGGCGCCAGCGGCGCCATCACCCGGCACAGCACCTCCAGCGCCGTGGACAGGGTGTCGAAGGCGTCGGCGTCCTCTGCCCAGAACCGGTCCCGCTGTGTGCGCACGTACCAGTTGGTCAGGGCGTCGAGGTACTGGCGCACCGAGTCGCAGGCGCCGGCGATGTCGTAGCCGTCGAGCTGTTCGGTCACGTCGGCGACCAGAGCGCGCGTGCGCGCCAGCAGGTAGCGGTCCATGACCGGCAGCCCGGCCACGCGCTCGGGCGTCAGCGGCTGCGCCGCGTAGCCCGCGCCGTCCCCGGCGGCGTTGGCGTACAGCGTGAAGAAGTAGTACGTGCTCCACAGCGGCAGCAGCACCTGGCGGACGGCGTCGCGGATGCCCTCCTCGGTGACCACGAGGTTGCCGCCGCGCAGGATCGGCGACGCCATGAGGAACCAGCGCATCGCGTCGGAGCCGTCACGGTCGAAGACCTCGTTGACGTCCGGGTAGTTCTTCAGCGACTTGGACATCTTGCGGCCGTCGGAGCCCAGCACGATGCCGTGCGAGAGCGCCGTCTGGAACGACGGCCGGTCGAACAGCGCGGTGGCCAGCACGTGCAGCGTGTAGAACCAGCCGCGGGTCTGCCCGATGTACTCGACGATGAAGTCGCCCGGGTAGTGGTGCTCGAACCAGTCGGCGTTCTCGAACGGGTAGTGCACCTGCGCGTACGGCATCGAGCCGGAGTCGAACCAGACGTCCAGCACGTCCTCGACGCGGCGCATCGTGGACTGCCCGGTCGGGTCGTCCGGGTTGGGCCGCGTCAGGTCGTCGATGAACGGGCGGTGCAGGTCCGGGTTGCCGTCCTTGTCCTGCGGCAGCCGACCGAAGTCACGCTCGATCTCCGCGAACGACCCGTACACGTCGATGCGGGGGTAGGCAGGGTTGTCCGACTTCCAGACGGGCACGGGCGAGCCCCAGAACCGGTTGCGCGTGATCGACCAGTCGCGCGCGTTCTCCAGCCACTTGCCGAACTGACCCTGCTTGATGTGGTCGGGCACCCACGTGATCTGCTCGTTCAGCTCGACCATGCGGTCCTTGAACTTCGACACCTCGACGAACCACGAGGACACGCCCATGTAGATGAGCGGCTGACGGCAGCGCCAGCAGTGCGGGTACGAGTGCGCGTACTGCTCGCGGCGCAGCAGCACGGTGCCCGACGTCGTCCGCCCGGCCTCGTCGTCGGCCGCCCCCCGCGTGCGGGCCTTGAGGTGGTCGATGATCGCCGCGTTCGCGTCGAAGACCTGCAGCCCGGTGTACTCCTCGACGGGGAAGGTGAAGCGCCCGTCGGCCCCCACGGGGATGACCGGCTCGACGCCCTCACGGTCGCTGACCTGCTTGTCCTCCTCACCGAACGCGCCGGCGTTGTGGACGAGGCCCGTGCCGTCGGTCGTCGTGACGAAGTCGGCCTCGACCACGCGGTGCGCGCCGGTGTGGCCCTCGTAGTAGGCGAACGGCGGCGCGTACGCGGCACCCAGGAGGTCGCTGCCCTTGAGGCGTCCGACGACGGTGGGCTCGTCGTTGCCCTCGTCCGTCAGCTCGCGCGCGTACGCCGCCACGCGCGCCTCCGCCAGCACGTACCGCTGCGGGGTGCCGGTGAAGGACGACTCGACGACCACGTAGTCGACGTCGGGGCCGACCATGACCAGCAGGTTGGAGGGCAGGGTCCACGGCGTCGTCGTCCAGATCAGCAGGTGGTCGCCGGTACGGAGCACATCCGCGTTCTCCGGGACCTCCGTCACCGCGAACCCGACGGTCACCGCCGGGTCCTGCCGCTGCTGGTAGACGTCGTCGTCCATGCGCAGCTCGTGGTTGCTCAGCGGGGTCTGGTCGTTCCAGCAGTAGGGCAGCACGCGGAAGCCCTCGTAGATGAGGCCCTTGTCGAACAGCGACTTGAAGGCCCAGAGCACCGACTCCATGAACGTCGGGTTCAGCGTCTTGTAGTCGTTGTCGAAGTCCACCCAGCGGGCCTGGCGCGTCACGTAGGTGCGCCACTCGTCGGTGTACTTGAGCACGCTGGAGCGGCAGGCCTCGTTGAACTTGTCGATGCCGAGCTCGACGATCTCGTCCTTGGTCTTGATGCCGAGCTGGCTCATGGCCTCCAGCTCCGCCGGGAGCCCGTGCGTGTCCCAGCCGAAGCGGCGCTCGACGCGCTGTCCCCGCATCGTCCGGTAGCGCGGGACGACGTCCTTCGCGTACCCGGTCAGCAGGTGGCCGTAGTGGGGCAGGCCGTTGGCGAACGGCGGGCCGTCGTAGAAGACGAACTCGTTGCTGCCGTTCTCGCCGGCCGGCCGGGCCTCGACGGACGCGCGGAAGGTGTCGTCCTTCTCCCAGTACTCGAGGACGTCGCGCTCGAGGTCGGGCAGGCTGGGCGATGCGGGCACGGGGGTGGTGGCGTCGCTCGGACGGTGCAGCGGATAGGCCATGGTTCTTCTGGCTCCTGGCGGTTCAGCGGTTCGGCAGCAGGTGGACGTCTTGGTGCTTCTGCTGCGAGGACGCCGCACCTGGGTGCGCCGCGGTACCACCCCGCTTGCCGCTCGCTCCCGCGTGCGGCCGCTCGTTGACGGCTGTGACGGGCCTACCCGTCCGGTTCTACTGGGGTTCCCGCTGCCCGACGGCGGCGGGGGTGACCTGTTCTTCCGGAGGCTCACCGGTGATAGCCGGGTCGATGCCTGTAGGGCAATCGTACCGGGCGGCGGCAACCGGAAAAGCCCGGCGTGCAACCTGATCGCGCCCCGCCTGCGTCCAGGGGGCATGAACGCAATCAGCCACGCGACCGGTCCGCCGGTCGGCACAGCGGTCGGCGGACCCTTGCGGGCCGTGCCGGAGCCCGGAGCCGCCGAGCCCGCTCCGGGCGGTGCACCGGAGTTCTCGGTGGTCCGCACCGGGGTGTCAGCGGAGGAGCAGTTCCGGCTCTTCGCCGTCGAGAACACGGCCGCCCTGCACCGCATCGCCTACCTCCTGTGCGGCGACGACCACCGCGCCAACGACCTTACCCAGATCGCGCTCGAGCGGACCTACCGGCACTGGTCCCGGCTCAAGGACGGGAACCCGTTCGCCTATGCCCGGAAGGTACTGGCCACCGCGCGGATCGACGGCTGGCGGCGCACGCGCCGCGAGGTCCTGCAGTCGCCGGAGGACGTCGTCGTCGCGCACGAGGCGAGCCGCTCCCCCGCGCTCGACAGCGGGAACCAGGTCGCCGAACGGGAACGTCTCGTGCGCGCGCTGCGCAGGCTCGGCCCCGGCCAGCGCCGGGTGGTCGTGCTGCGCCACCTGCTCGACCGGTCCGAGGCCGACGTCGCCGAGGAGCTCGGCGTCAGCATCGGAAACGTGAAGTCCCAAGGCGCACGCGGCCTCGCCCGCCTGCGCGAGCTGCTCTCGGAAGGACAGGACGCATGAACGACCACTCAACCACCAACCCCGTCGACGAGAGCTGGGTGGCGCACCTGCGCGACCTCAGCACCGGTGTCGAGCCGCCCACCTCTGCGAACCCGCACGCCATGTCGCGCGTGGCGATCCGCCGCACCCGGACCCGCCGGGCGGTCCTCGCGACGGGTGGCGGCGTGCTGACGGTGGCGGCCGTCGCGGGCGCCGCCATCGCGCTCGGCGGTCCGACGGCGCCCGGGGTGCTGCTGCCGGGCGGGTCGCCGGTGTCGTCGGCGTCGTCGTCGACGTCGGCGGAGGAGCGACGAGCGAGGGAGGTGGACCTGGCAGCCCGGGAAGCGCTGGAGCAGGCGAAGAGCGTGCCCGATGGATGGCACGCACACGAGCTGGAGGGCCTCACCTACGCTCTGCCTCCCGAGATCGTCACCAGCGGCCCGGTCCAGGACGAGCCCGGTGTGACCTCCCACATGTGGCACAGCAGCGAGGATCCCGACGTCCCGCCGTTCCTCCGGATCGCCTACTACGACGAGGGGTCCGAGACGCCCTCCTGGCCGAGCATCGCCGACAAGCCGGGCGGCAAGGACCTCAGCCTCCCAGGAGCCAGACGTGCCGTCGCGCATGATGTGAGCGCCGAGGCAGCCGGCCTGCCCGACGGCAGCGAGGTCCCCGACGACATGAAGGGGCCGACGATGTTCGTCCTCGAACCCACCTCGGGACCGGGCGCCTACGTCATCACGCTGAACCTCGCCCAGGAGGGTGCTACGGACTTCGTCAAGGCCTTCCAGTCGACGTTGACCCTTCACTGATGAGGATGACCATGCACTTGCTGCCAAGATCGGCCCCGGCCTGGCAGCAAGTGCATGGTCACCCCCACGCCTGTGGATATCAAAGATTGGCAACCATTGTCATCAGATGTAATTGATGACGTGCCAAAGAAGATACCCGTCCCACCGAAGCTGCTGAGCCTCGCCCGGGACCAGGCCGGCCTCGTGTCGTCCCTGCAGTGCGACGCCGTCGGCCTCGGGCCGTCGAGGCGCCGCAACCTCGTCATCGGCGGCTCGTGGCGGCGGGTCACGCGCGGAGTCTTCGACACGGGAGACGTCCGGACCGGCCTGCACCCCTACGACGTAGATCGCCTCCGGTCGGCCTGGACCGCGCTGCTGGCCAACCGCCGGGCCATCGCGGTCGGCGCGTGCGCCCTGGCGCTGCACGGGGTAAAGGGGCTCCCTCGCCGGATCGTCCCCGAGGCGACCTTCCCAGGCGGTGGCGCACGCAAGTCCCGGGACGGAGTCGTCTTCCGGCAGTACGGAACCGGGCCGGACACGGTCGAGGTCTCCGGCCGTCAGGTGGTGACGGCGGAGCGAGCGCTGGTCCAGGCGCTGCCGACGCTGACCCGCGACCAGGCGGTCGCCTGCCTGGACAGTGCGCTGAACCAGGGCCTGATCCGGGCGGAGGACCTCGCGAGGATCCGCGGTCAGCTCGTGAACCGCAGGGGATCGCTCGTGGTCATCGCCTGGCTGCCGCTGACCGACGGCCGGGCGGAGTCACCGCCCGAGAGCCACGCGCGGCTGCGGTGCCACGATGCCGGCATCGCGCCCGACGACCTGCAGCGTGATTTCTTCGATGCCCGGGGGCGTTTCCTCGGCCGAGCCGACCTCGCCTGGTACCTCGGCGACGGACGTTGGCTGATCGTCGAGATCGACTCGCACGAGTTCCACGGGGCGGATCGTCAGGTATGGCGTGACGCGACGCGGCAGAACGGGCTGGTCGGCGAGGGGCAGAACATCGTCCTCCGGTTCTTTCCCGGTCACGTCACCGGCGGCCACTTCGCCGGTGAGGTCGCCCGGGTCCTGCGTCAGGAGGGCTGGCGACCCGGCCGGGAGCTGCCGCCGCGGCCGTCCCGGCGTCGGGCAGCCAGCGCGAGATGACCATGCAC
>NZ_JBHXBG010000245.1:0-6218 GCF_042726755.1 Promicromonospora sp. NPDC060271
TCGCCGACAAGCCCGCAAGTCGGGTGGTCAGCCTCGGGCGTCGGTCAGGACGGCGACGGTCCTCGCGGGAACCGTGACGGTCCCGTCCGCCGCGTCCCACTTCGTCTCCCGTACGACGGCGTCCGCCCCGCGCGCCTGCACCCGCGAGAGGGCGTAGTCCCGGCCCGCGAGCTCGGGCACCTCCACCGTCGCCGACGTCGGCGACGCGTTGAACACCACGAGCACCCCGTCCAGTCGCCGGTCGACGTCGGACGAGCCCGCGCGGTCGTCGATCGACATGGTGATGACGCCCGGGAGCGCGTCCGGGCCGGAACCGGGGAACGTCACCTTCTCCCGGATCAGCTCGGCCGAGCCCAGCCGGAACAGGTCCGTCGAGTGCCGCAGCTCCAGCAGCTCGCTCGCCTGCGCCGAGGCGAACGCGATGTCGTCAGGGGCGGGCTTGAGCGCGGGGTCGGCCAGCAGCGGGCGCTGGAGCGGCCACTTGTCCTCGTTGTCGGCGGCCATCGGCAGGCCGCGCCCGAACCCGTTGTCCTGGCCCGACCAGTCGATGGCGTTGAACCAGTCCCCGGAGTCGTACGAGTTGCGGTCCAGCGACTTCGACCGCAGCAGGTCGGTGCCCGCGTGCCAGAACGACGGCGACTGGGACAGTGCTGCGGTCGCGAGCGAGACCGTGTTCATCCGGACCCGGTCGGCCATCGGGGTGTCCGCGGGCAGCTTGAGCGTGAGCAGGTCGAACAGTGTCTCGTTGTCGTGCGCGTCCACGTAGGTCACGACCTCCTCGGGCGAGTCCGCGTACCCGGCGGGCGAGCCCCGGTAGTCCAGCTCGTCACCCTGGACCCGCTCGCCGTCCGAGGTGATGATCTCGTAGGAGCGCAGGTTGCCGGCCAGCCCGAGCTTCACGAGGTCGCTCTGGTGCGCCAGGTCGGCGGCCTCGTCGGCTCCGCCGTCGTTGACGGTCGCCGGGTCGCCGAGCCGCGCATCCCTGCCGTTCGGGTCGGTGAACAGCCCGGTCCCGAAGCCCTGCGTGAAGAGGGAGGCGCCGTCGACCGGCGAGCCGCCGTGGACGGCGTCGCGCAGGCGGTCGCTGAACGTGCCGATCCCCGTGCCGCCGAGCTGGCCCTGCGTGGCCTGCTCGAACCGCGCGTTGTCCGCGACCTCGCCGAAGTTCCAGCCCTCGCCGTACAGGTACACGCTCTTGCCGTCCACACCGTCGCGCCGCAGGGTGAGCTCGTCCAGGGCCGCCCGGACCGCCTCCATGTTCTCCCGCGAGTGGTGTCCCATGAGGTCGAACCGGAACCCGTCCACGCGGTAGTCGCGGGCCCAGGTGACCACCGAGTCCACCATGAGCTTTTGCGCCATGGCGTGCTCCGTGGCGACGTTCTGGCAGCAGGTGCTGGTCTCGACGGCGCCGCTGACCGGGTTCTGCCGGTGGTAGTAGCCGGGCACCACGCGGTCCAGTACCGACCTCGGGTCCTGACCCGACGCCGCCGTGTGGTTGAACACCTGGTCGAGCACCACCTGCAGCCCGGCGCGGTGCAGGTTGCCGACCATCGAGCGGAACTCGGCCACGCGCGCGCCGCCCTCGGCGTCGACGGCGTACGAGCCCTCCGGCGCCATGAAGTGGTACGGGTCGTAGCCCCAGTTGAAGCCGTCCTGGCCCTGGATCTCCGCGACGGCGGCCTGCTGCTCGGTGCTGTCCGGCGCGAAGCCCGACAGGTCGCCGGTCGTGGCCTGGTCCGCGCGGTCCTCGGGGATCGAGGCGATGTCGAACGTGGGCAGCAGGTGCACGGTGGTCAGGCCGGCGTCGGCCAGCGAGCGCAGGTGGGTCATGCCGTCCGAGCGGCTCGCGCCGAACGCGCCGTAGGTGCCGCGCAGGCGCTCGGGCACCGTCTCGTCGGAGATCGAGAAGTCGCGGACGTGCAGCTCGTAGATCGTCTGGTCCACCGGGTTCTCGACGACCGGTGCGGGCGTCGTGCGCCAGACCTTGGGTCGCCAGTCCGCGGCGGCGAGGTCGACCGCCACCGAGTGGGTGGAGTCGAGCGTGAGGCCCACCGAGTAGGGGTCGGTCACGACGTTGGTCTCGACCTGGCCGGTGCTCGGCACGTACACCTCGACGGCGTACCGGTACCGGGCCCCCTGCCAGCTCTTCCGGTGGCCGAGACTCCGCCCGCCGTCGTACGTCCAGGCGCCGTCACTCTGCCGCTCCAGCTCGAAGGTGCGCGGTTCGGCGTCGAGCGACGTCCCGGCCGGCCAGGCCTGCAGCGTCACCGCGCGGGCCGTCGGGGCCCACAGCGCGAACGACGCGCGGTCACCGCCGCGCCACGTCACACCCAGGGGGCGTTCGGTGGCGAACAGGTCGTCGAGCACGCCGGGGATCTGCACGCCCGTGGCCGCGGTGAGCGTCTCGCCGTCGTGCCGGGTCAGCCAGAGCGCCCCGCGCAGGGCCGACGCCGCCGCGGCACCGTCCATGCCCTCGACCTCCAGGACGACGTGCTCGGCCAGGTGCGGGAAGTCCTCCGCCACGTCCGCGGGCATCTGAGCCGGCGCCAGGGTGTACGACGTCGGATCCTCCGGATCGCCGGTCTCGAGCGTCCAGCGGTCGCCGGCTCCGAAGTCCTGGGCGGGCACGAGGACCAGGTTCTCGCGGACCCAGTGCGCGGCCTGCTGTCCCTCGCCCGGTGTCCCGGGGGTGCCGACCCGCACGGCCGGCACCTTGGTCTCCGGGTCCCAGGTGAACGTCACGGGTCCGCCCCCGGTCGAGTACGGGATGTTGGCGCCGTCGCGCACGCCGTCGGCCCCGTAGTTCTCCGCCCAGGAGCCGTTCAGCGCGACCTTGAACTCGTACGAGCCGGCGGGCAGCTCGAACGTGCCGGTGTAGGTGCCGTCGTCGGCGAGCGTGAGGCGCGCGGCCTCGCAGTCCGGGGTCCAGTCGCCGGCGCAGCCCATCTCGCTGTTGTGCGAGCCGGGCACGGTGACCATGTCGATCTCGGGATCGGTGCCGTCGTCCACCACGCCGCTCACGTCGACACCCACCGACGCGTACGAGCTGGCGGCGGCGCGGTCGCCGTCGGCGTCCCGGGTCACCGTGCGGTACTCGACGAGGGTTCCCTCAGGCAGGGCGTCGCCGCCCGCGCCCACGTCGTGGAACACACGCGGGGTCGTGTCCTCGGCGGTGCCGAGGTGGTGCCACTCGTCGGTGCCGACCGCGCGCCACGCGAAGGACGTCTCGGCCCAGGCGTCGTCGATGCCCGCGGCGACCGGTGCGACGCCGGACAGCGCGGCGCCGGGCCGGGCGCTGGTGCCAGGGACCACGGTGACGGTTCCCGCGGAGTCGGCGCTCACGGTCCGGTCGGCGACCAGCGCGATCGCGGAGCGGGCCGGGACGGTCAGGGTGACCGCGCCGTCGGCGTCGGCGGTGACCTCGGTGTCGGTGCCGTACAGCGGCGTGAAGGTCGCGCCGGGGGTGAGCGAGTCGAACGTGACCGTCCGCTCCCCGCCTGCGTTGTTGGCGGCGACCAGGTGCTCGACCAGCTCGTCACGGTGCACGCGGGAGAACGCGTAGACACCGGCGCCGTCGGCGGCGTACCGCTCGATCTGGGCGCCCGTGGCGAGCGCGGGGTGGTCCTCGCGCAGGTCGGCGAGCGCCGCGATGTGCTCGTAGAGCGGTGCGTCCGTGCCGTACCGGTCGACGCTCCCCGCCTGTTCGCCCGTGACCAGCGGCTGGTTCGCGTACTCGTCGACCTGGGTCGCGAAGAGGGTCTGCCGGGCATCCTTGTCGCCGCCGGTGCCCGCGAAGCCCTGCTCGTCGCCGTAGTAGACGACCGGCTGACCGCGGGTGAGGTACATCAGCTCGTGTGCCAGCTCGTCACGGGCCAGCGGATCGTCGGAGCTCGCGAGCATGTAGCCCACGCGGCCCATGTCGTGGTTGCCGAGGAACGTCGGCAGCGCGGCTCCGCTGCTGTGGGGCGTGGTGTACAGGTCGTCGGACGCGTACAGGTCCGCGAGCCGCTGCGCGCTGTTGCCGCTCGCGTAGCTCGTCGCGGCGGACTGGAACGAGAAGTCCAGCACGGAGCTCATGTCCGTGCGGCGCACGTACGGGGAGGTCTTGGCGGCGTCGGCGTCGTACACCTCGCCGAACGTGAAGAACTCGTCCTTGCCCTGGGCGTGGGCGTACTCCTCGATCTCGGCCGACCACTCCTCCCAGAACTCGAAGTTCACGTGCTTGACGGTGTCGATACGGAAGCCGTCGATGCCGAGGTCGATCCACGCCTTGTAGATCTCCTCGAAGCCGTCCACCACGTCGGGGTGCTCGGTCATGAGGTCGTCGAGGCCGCTGAAGTCGCCGTACGTGACGGACTCGCCCTCCCACGTCGAGTTGCCCCGGTTGTGGTAGAGCGTCGGGTCGTTGAGCCAGGCCGGGACCTTGACGTCCTGGTCGGCGGGGTCGATCACCGGCGTGTACGGGAAGCTGGTGGCGGCGTCGAGCTCGGGGAAGCTGCCCGTGCCCGCGTGGTCGGCCGGGTCGAACGGGTTGCCGGCGGCGTCCGTGTACGGGGCGGTCGCCTGGTCCACGTAGTCGTAGGTGCCCTCGGCGTAGTCGACGACGTCGGCCGTGTGGTTGGTGATGATGTCGAAGTAGACCTTGAGGCCGCGCGCGTGGGCGTCGTCGATCAGGGCCTCGAGCTCGGCGTTGGTGCCCAGGTGCGGGTCGATGCGCGTGAAGTCGGTGATCCAGTAGCCGTGGTACCCGGCGCTCACGTCGTCGCCCGTGCCCTGCACCGGCCGGTTGAGGAAGCTCGGGGTGAGCCAGATCGCCGTCGTGCCGAGGCCCTCGATGTAGTCGAGGTTCTCGCGCAGGCCCGCGAGGTCGCCGCCCTGGTAGAAGCCCTTGTCCTCGGGGTCGAAGCCCGTGGCGAGCCGGTCGCCGCTCAGGCCGCCCTCGTCGTTTGCCGGGTCGCCGTTGGCGAACCGGTCGGTCATCACGAAGTAAAAGCGCTCGTCGCTGCCCGGCTGGCGGACGGGCTCGCGCACCAGGACGCCGTCCTGCTCCGTGTACCCGCCCGCGAGGGTGAGCGGAGTCAGGGCGGTGCGGTGGGTGGCGTCGTCGTAGGTGACGCGGAGCGTGGCGGGCCCTTCGAGATGGAGCGGGATGTTGTCCTGGCCGCCGTCGCGACCGTAAGACTCGTCCCAGGTGTCGTTCAGCGCGACCTTGTACTCGTAGGTGCCCGCCGAGAGCTCGAACTCGGCGACGAACGTGCCGTCGCCCTGCGCGACGAGCTCGGTCTCGGCGCACGCGGGATCCCAGTCGGCGGCGCAACCGAGCTCGTCCTGGAGGCTGCCCACGAGGGCGGCCGTTCGGTCGGC
This sequence comes from Promicromonospora sp. NPDC060271, assembly GCF_042726755.1. NCBI lineage: Bacteria > Bacillati > Actinomycetota > Actinomycetes > Micrococcales > Promicromonosporaceae > Promicromonospora > Promicromonospora sp. NPDC060271. The sequence continues at coordinate 5,365 of NZ_JBHXBG010000245.1, forward strand.
GGCCTCCGCCGCGGCGGTCGCGGCGGGCACGACCGTGCCGGTAACCGCCGATGCCGAGGCGGCGAGCCCGACCGATGCCGCGAGGGCTGTCGCGACGGCGGCTGCGCCGAGCGGTGTGAGGCGCGGGCGCGCGGTGCGAGACATGGATGACCCCTTCGTCGTCCGGAACCCAGTGTGAGCCGAACGCGACTGTAACGCTTGCAGAAGTTTGCAGCAAGACTCTCCGGCTACTGATCGACCGACCACTCACCGGGTCAGCAGAAAGGTCCGCCTCCACCACACCCTTGCGCCTGCTTCGCGGCCCGAAAGCATGCGCAACCGTGTGGTGGAGGCGGACCTTCGCCGCCCGCGATCAGAGCGGGAGCTTGAAGCCCTCGTGGGACTGCTCGTAGCCGAGGCTCCGGTAGAACCGGTGCGCCTCGGGACGCTGCTTGTCCGAGGTGAGCTGGGCCAGCGCGCAGCCCCGGGCACGGCCGCGTTCGTGCGCGTGCTCCATCAGCCGCCGGCCGATGCCCTGGCCGCGCAGCGCGCCGTCCACGCGAACGGCCTCCACCAGGAGGCGGGACGCGCCGTTGCGTGAGATCCCCGGGATGAACGTGAGCTGCATGACCCCGATCACCTCGCCGTCGGACTCCGCCACGACCAGCTCGTTGTCCGGGCTTGCGGTGATCGCCTCGAAGCCTCTGATGTGCGGCTCGCCGTAGCTGCCGGTGCGGCGGGCGGCCACGGCGTCGTCGGCGATGAGCTCCACAATGCGTTCGAGGTCGTCGCGCTTGGCCTCGCGAAAGATCAGGTCCATGAAAGCACCCTAAGCACACGTGTCAGACGCTCAGGTCACCCGAGTGACCTGAGCG